>JAJNDL010000086.1 GCA_021156385.1 Moraxellaceae bacterium
GATGAGCACTGCGCAGTTCGCCCGGGTGGTGAAATTGGTAGACACAAGGGACTTAAAATCCCTCGGCTGGAAACGGCCGTACCGGTTCGACCCCGGTCCCGGGCACCATTTAACCATCCGCCAGCATCCAATAAAGTCCAGAAAGGCGCCCTGAAGCCCAGTAAATCCAAGGCTTTTCGTCCATTAACGTTCAAAGCGTCCCGTTGCAATCCAGTTCCTGCGTGAGTAACTTCGTGAGTAATTTCCAGCCTCCAACCACGAGGCAATTGGGGTATGTTACTCACAGGCCAGTCAGCCATGCAGAAAACCATCAGTGCACGCACAATCGAGACGGCAAAACCTAAGGAAAAGCCCTATTCGATCGCCATCGGCGAAGGGCTGATCCTGCTGATTAATCCTAGCGGCTCCAAGTGGTGGCGCTTCCGCTACCGCCATCTCGGAAAGGCCAAGATGTTGTCCTTGGGCGTCTATCCCGATGTCGGACTCGCTGATGCGAAACAGGCTCGAGACGAAGCCCGCAAGCTGGTAGCCCAGGGCATCGACCCAAGTGAAAAGAGGAAGGAAGCGAAGGTCGTCGCCAAGCTGGAAAATGCGACCACCTTCAAGGCCGTCGCCGAAGAATGGATGAAGCGGCATCCGGCCAAGTCGACGTCAACCGCAAACAAGAATAACTACCTGCTTGGTTTTGCGTTTGCCGCTTTCGGTGATCAGCCCATCACCAAGATCACTCCACCCATGGTGCTGGCAGTATGCCGTGAGGAGGAAGACAAGCAGCACCACGAAACCGCCCACCGCATCAAGGCCAAGTGCTCCCAGGTGTTCCGTTATGCCGTGGCCACCGGCCGCCTGGAGCGCGACCCCACCACCGATCTGCGTGGCGCCCTCGCGCCCTACAAGCCCAAAGTGCGGGCCGCCCTGGTAGAACCCACCCAAGTGGCCCAGCTCATGAGGGACATTCACGCCTACACCGGCTACTTCACTACACAGTGCGCCCTGAAGCTGGCACCGCTGGTCTTTATCCGGCCGGGAGAGTTGCGGGCTGCCGTATGGGCGGACATCGATTTTGACGCGGCTGAGTGGCGGTATACTCCACCCAAGACCCGGAACCAGACCGAGCTGGCCCACATCGTTCCTTTATCTACTCAGGCTCTGCAGATTCTGCGGGAGCTCCATCAGGTCACCGGCTCTGGGGCCTTCCTTTTCCCGAAGCTGACGGACATGAAGAAGTGCATGTCCGAGAACACTATTAATGGAGCACTGCGGCGGATGGGCTACACGTCTGACCAGATGTGCGGGCACGGCTTTCGGGCCATAGCACGCACCATCCTGGATGAGGTGCTGGACTTCCCGATCGAGCATATTGAGCAGCAACTGGCTCACCAAGTCAGGGATATGCACGGTCGCGCCTACAATCGTACGAAGCATCTGCTTGCTCGCCGGAAAATGATGCAGGCCTGGGCGGACTACCTGGACAAATTGAAGGCCGGAGCGTCAATAACGCATATCGAGAAATCCGCCTAGGTTTCTGGACCAAAAAGCGTCTTAATAGCCTCACGCTTCAGGCAGGTGAGTCCATACAGAAAGTCGGCAGTACGTTAGTCAGGAAAATGTCAGGTACAAGATTGTGACTCAGAAAGGATCGCTAAATAGTGATGGACAACAGCCCGGACGCGACTACCGCCCCCTGCGCCATGCCCTGGCAAAAAATGAAGGCTATCATCAGAAAGCTGATGACGAAGGCCAGACGTTTAGTCAGGTTCTTGGGCATGTGGCCAGTGTACCACTATCTTTTCAGGGGCTTGAAGACTGGAGGCCGCCGCGATAGCGACGGACTTATCTTGCACTCAGAGCGCATGTTCAGGGACTGCCATAGCGCCTTTGTAGCAGAAAACGGCTCAAGAAATCGGCGTGCTCAGGGCCATCGATGCGGGTAAAAAACGCCTGACGCTCAGCATGAGGCAGAACGGATAGCGCATAAGCATGTTGGATATCCTTACGGGCATCTGACAGGCGCCCTCCATATCTAGAGGGCTGTAACTGTAGAAAATAAGGCTTCTGCTGGCTGCAGGTGACACTCTGGTGAAGGTGGCTTACAGCGGGCTGCTCCGCAACGCCGTGCGATCACTTCCGCATAGCCGCAGAGCATTGTTACGGCAAAGCCATTCTGCATGAACGCCTGACACAGGCCTTACCAGGGCCCATCTGGGAATTTCTGATTTATTCAGAGGCTCCGCGGCACAGGGATGTGCCACCCGCAAATCTACAAAGCAAGCTGTTGATTTGGCGCGTCATTAGGTCCCTTTGTAATAAAAACGCCCCTACCTCACTGCCTCTGCTGGCCAACGGGAAATAGAAAACGTCCGATACACACCAGCTTTCCATCGTGCCGCAACTGGACGGATACGGTGGTAATCCGCCGCCCTGCGCGCACAATATTGGGAATGGCCATCAAGGTGCCTGCAAAGGCAGGACGCAGATAATCAAATGTCAGGGTGGCGCACTCGGGGAGCTCGGTGTCACCGCGTTCACGTGCCAAGTGTAGCGCCGCCACGATCTCCCCGAAGCTGGCAAGAATGCCGCCGTGGAAAGTGCGAATCAGCGGGTTGCCCACGTGCTCCTCCCGGAAATCCAGGAAGTAGCGGCACTCACCGTCGACCTCGCCTTCACGAAAGCCCAGGAAGCGCGCATAGGGCGGCGCTACCGGCGCTACCGGCGATTGTGTATCGAGAGGGATCAGCGGGTCGATCTTCATTTCTCAACTCCCGCCTGCGCCAGGTGAGGGCTGTCGAAGGACGGCCCCATCGTGTCGATGGCGAAGGACCCTGCAACCGTGGCGACAGGTTCCTCCTGGCCCTCAGCCAACGCTTTGCCCACGATAAAGGCGACCGTTGCCGTGGTGGCAACGCAGTCCACCACGGCTCGTAAGCCAACTCCGGTTGGGGTCGGTCGCAGATAGTCGACACGCAGGTCGATGGTGGCAATAGGCCGCATGGTCTGCAGCGCCGAAAAGATGGCAAGACCACAGGTGGTGTCCAGCAGCGTGACGAGGGCACCGCGATGCAGGGCGCCACGATGATCGGAGAGCTGCATCGAAAATGGCATGGTCATCTCGGCTTTCCCGTTATCGATACGGGCGATGTCGATGCCCATCGTCTTGAACAGCGGATGGTGACTGCCGAAGAACACCTTCGCCGCTTCAAAGTTGATCATGCCAGAAGACTCCTCGCAATTTCCGGACAGGCGCACAGGCTCAGGTTTGCAACGCGGCCCGTGCGTAAAGAGATTCCGCGTGTTCGACGGCGGTGAGTGCCGCCTCGATCTCGATCAAGGGAAAACGTTCGCTTTCAGACGCTGTCTTGAAGGTCAGCGCCAGCTGTGTCCAGGCGGCGGCGGACTCGCGCATCAGCGCAGGCAGGGTGGAGCGGCGGATGTCGTCATCAAGCAGCGCAAGCTCGTCCAGGAAATCCGCATACATTTTTCGGAAGCCACCGCCACCGGTGCCGCGCCTCTCGATCAGCTGATACGCGAAGCGCGCGGTCCAACGCCAATCGGCTTCACTTGCCCACAGCGGGAGCTGTTCCCGCCAATGACCGAGCGCGGCGATACCGCTGCACAGCGTCCCGTTCATCAGCAACTCGGCATTGCAGCGCACCGCCGCGCGCGCCGCTTCACACAGGGAACCCGTAAGTTGCAGCGAATCCGGGGAGTACATGTTGCCCTGGTGCCGGAATGGCTCCTGGCTGGAAAAACGTGCCAGCGCCAGCTTGTCGCGCGGCACTGCCAGCAACCCGGGCCGCTCGGTATCCGTGACGAAAACGTCGCCCGATTCGCGGGAGCGCCCCCAGGCCATGATCGCGTGGCCCGGAAAATGGGTACGACTGCCGTAATACGGCAGGTGGAAGATGTCGGTGAGCAATAAGGCGGGAAAGCCAGCGTCCAGGCGCTCCTCGAGCACCCCCATCGCCACGTCGGCACTGGCGAACGTTGACCACGCCATGGACGGCGCGAACGTCTGCAACACCCGCTCCTCGAACCCCAGCGACCGCACATGCACCATATACGGAACAGGCGCTCCCGAGGGGGTCAGATAGCTGATGCCGAGCCCGGAACCAAGCCCGAAGCAGAAGGCTTCGCTGAGCAGGATGCCGTGGAAATCAAGCAGGTCCCGTATGGCCGAACTGCCGCAATGGTTGCCGGTACGATGCGTAAACCGGGGGCTGGTTTCGGATGGCGCGAGTGAAGTGCTCAAGTTTTCCTCATGTCTATGTACTTCGGAGCGAGGATGCCCCGGGAGATGACTGACCAGAGAGATTCGCCGATCTCGTCCAGCGAATACCTCCCCCCTTTTTTGTACCAGGTCGCCATCCAGTTGATGGCGCCCAGGCCAATCAGACGCAGCAGATGCGTATCGACATCCGGCCGGATGAACCCCTGCTCCTTGAGCGCCTCCAGCATGGTGGCCCAGCAGCGCTCGTAACGATCCCTCTCGCGGATCATTTCCTTGCGCGCTGCACCACGCAGTGAGCGCCACTCAAAAAGCAGCACATACATCATGTCGTCGCCGGAGAGGAGCACCTCGATATGCGCCTGTAGCGCCGCGCGCACCTGCTGCAACGGATCCTGTGTCGTGACGCTCGCCTCGGTGATGCCGCGGATGGTCTTCTCGATGGCCACCCGCATCATGTCCACGAGAATGTCTTCCTTGGCGCGGTAGCGGTAATGCAGGCTGCCGGGCAACAAGTTGCAGGCTTCGGCAATCTGCCGGACGGTGGTCTTGTCGAATCCGTATTCCCGGAACAGCCGGGCAGAGGCAAAAAGGATGCGCTCGCGGTCCGTGTCGGCGCGCAGGGTTTCATGACGGGTCATAGGGTTACTCACGGGGTTAGGGGCGGCCAACAAAAGTGTTACAGCCCCGGCTGCCCCGTGCAATCCACACCTTCCCGTCGTCCGGGGTCATGCCGGCTGTGCCACCGGAGCATCGCCAAATACCCGGCGAGACGCCTCCATCGGGTCCGCGTGCCGCTCATACTCGGCCAGCCACGCACTGACCTTTTCGGGCATGCCGCTGTCCCAGGGATGAAAGCCGGGCCGGAACCAGGCCAGATAGGGGCGCAGCAGGCGGGTCAGCATGCCGCGGGGGCCATAGAGCCGATACAGGCCGCGGGCGATCAGCAGCGGACGGCCCGTAACCCCGTCTACCTTCAGCATGTGCCACAGAACGCGCCCCACCACGACATGCACCAGCGCGGTCCCGACGATCAGCGCCGAGGTGCGGGTGAAATAGCCGCCGCCTGCCACCTGCTCGTAGACATCGTAGGCCACGGCCTTGTGCTCGACTTCTTCCACGCCATGCCAGAGGAACATGGCCCGCATCACCGGGTCCGCGTCGCGGAACATTTCAGCCTTCCCGTCCATGAAGCCCTCGCCCAGCGTCGCCGTGATGTGCTCGAACGCTGCCGTCAGGGCCAGCTGGTATTTGATGGGCAGGTGTTTCTGCGTCAGGCCGAGCAGGGTCTTCATGCGGCTGATGATCTTGTCAACCTTGACGCCCTGGGCGGCCATGACCCCGTTGTAGCGGTCATGGACGATGCCGTGCTGTGCTTCCTGACGAAAAAAGGCCTTTACGTCTTCCTTCAGTTTCGGATCCGTGATCCGGTCCTGGTAGTTGCGCACCGACTGGATGAAAAAACGCTCGCCATCGGGAAAGTGCACGGAGAGCGCATCGAAGAAACGGGTGACGACCGGATCGCCGCCATTCCACCAGACAGGAACATCATCGATGTCGAAGCGCATCTTGCGGGGAATGATGTGATCGATTCTGGCGGTCATGAAGGTTTCCTCCTGTGTTTATCACCAGCGGGCAGGGGCCGTGGCATGTGGGTGGTCCAGAATGCCTGCAGGGTCCGCGCCGTCATGAAAGGCGCCTCGAGCATCGGCAGATGCCCTACTCCGGGAAGTACCGTATGTGTCGAACCCGGAATGACACGGGCCATGGCCTCGGCCGATGAAGCATCGAGGACACGATCCTGCGCTCCCCACAGGACGTGCGCCGG
>JAJNDL010000087.1 GCA_021156385.1 Moraxellaceae bacterium
CATCATCAGGGCCACGTAGCCGCGCTCCAGGGCCGGGTTCAGTTTTGCGTTCTCGAGCATTTCTTTTTTCTGTCGTCGTTGGAAATCTTATTCGTGGTGGTAGCGCGTGACGCGCTCCACCTCGCTCTTCGAGCCCAGCACCACCGGCACGCGCTGGTGCAGCTTCTCCGGGGTCACTTCCATGATGCGCGCGCGTCCCGTCGTGGCAGCGCCACCCGCCTGCTCGACCAGGAAGGCCATGGGATTGGCCTCGTACATGAGGCGCAGCTTGCCGCCCTGGTCGCGGGTCTTGCTGTCGAGCGGATACATGAAGATGCCGCCGCGCGTGAGGATGCGGTGGACGTCGGCGACCATCGAGGCGACCCAGCGCATGTTGAAGTCCTTCTCGCGCGGCCCGGAGGCGCCCATCAGCAGTTCCTCGACGTAGCGCTGTACCGCCGGCTCCCAGAAGCGCTGGTTGGACATGTTGATGGCGAATTCCTTCGTGTCTTCCGGAATGCGCATCTGCGGATGCGTCAGCACGAATTCGCCAAGCTCGCGGTCGAGCGTGAAGCAGTCGACGCCCTTGCCCAGCGTCAGCACCAGCAGGGTGGACGGGCCGTACACGGCATAACCCGCGACGAGCTGTTCGGTGCCGGGCTGCAGGAATTCGTCGACCGTCGGCGCGCGGCCGGGGCCGGCCTGGCGGCGCAGCACCGAGAAGATGGTGCCGACGGAAATGTTGACGTCGATGTTGGAGGAGCCGTCGAGGGGATCGAAGAGCAGAAGGTAGTCACCGCGCGGGTACTCGGGCGGGATGTGGTAGATCTCGTCCATTTCCTCGGAGGCCATGGCCGCAAGCGTGCCGTTGGCCTGCTTGGAGCGGATCAGGAGATCGTTGGAAAGCACATCGAGTTTCTTCTGCGCCTCGCCCTGCACATTGTCGGTGCCGGCCCCACCCAGTACGCCGGCAATGGCGCCCTTGCCGATGGCAACGCCGATGGACTTGCAGGCCGTGGCAATGTTTTCGATCAGGAGGCGCAGGTCATGGGTGATCTGCGGGTCGTTGCGTTGCTGCTCGACGAGGTAGCGACTCAGGGTCACGCCGGTCATGGAACACCCTTATCCATAAAGCCGAGGGAGGCCGCGGATTATGACGGTATTGGCGACGCCGGCCAAACCATGCGTATGCCTGATCACGGCCAGCCTGTGTGCACGAGCCTCCGCGGTCAGGGAATGCTGCGGCTGGCCCGCTGCTCCTCGCGGAACTGGCGCGGCGTGCGCCCGGTCCAGGCCTTGAAGGCACGGGTGAAGTTGGCCGGGTCACGGTAGCCCAGGCGCTCGGCGATCTGCTCGACGCTGAGCCGGCCTTCCGCCAGCAGCAGCATGGCCTCGTCGCGGCGCAGCTCGGCCACCAGCTCGGAAAAGCCGACGCCCTGCTCGGCCAGCTTGCGCTTGAGGCTGCGCGCCGACATGCAGCAGCGCCGCGCCACGGTCTCGAGGTCGGGCATGGCGCTCATGTCCTCGCCCAGCAGGGCGCGCACGCGCGAGACCAGCGGCTTGCTGGAGAGCGCCTCCAGCTCGCGCTCGCACTGCTCGGCCGCCAGCTGCGAGGCCGTGGCGTCGGCCAGCAGCAGGGGCTGCTCCAGCAGCTCGGCCGGGAAGCGCAGCTGGTTCACCGGCTTGCCATAGCGGATGGGGCAAGGCAGCAGGTGGGCGGCGGCGGCGTAATAAGGCGGCTCGGGAAAGTCGATCCAGATCTCCGCCTCGATGCTGCTGACCCCCGTGATATAGGCGCCGGCATGGGCCAGGCCGATCAGGAGACTTTCGAAGGGGAAGGCGAAGGGCGCCTTGATGTCGACCTGGCTGTCGATCTGCACGACGGCGGTACCGCCCTCCGTAAAGAAGCGCATGTTGAGGGCGCCACTGCGGGTGCTGAAGAATTTCTCAGTAAGGGAAATCGCCTCGGCCAGGGTGGCGCTGGTCATTACCGCATAGCCCAGGAAGCCATGCGCCGAAAGTTTGGTCTGCAGGCCGAAGTGATAGCCCAGCGCCGGCTCGCCCGTCAGGCGCAAAGCCCGGCCTACCAGCAGGTTGAACTCCAGCGGACTCAGCCGGGTGTCGTTGGTCGCCGGATCCAGGCGGGCCAGGGCCGTCTCTGCCATGAGCTCTTCGGGGGCCACGTGCCAGCGCTTGCAGAGCTCGACCAGGTGCCGGGCATAGGTCACCGGAATGGAGGGGTGGTGCAGCGCGTGGGTCGACATGCGGACTGGCCCTGTTTAACCGAAGGATTGCACTTTTGGCCCGAAATGACCTAGCGGGCGCTTGGTGATGCCGCCAATACTTACATCGTCCAATGACACATTCAATGAAGAAATAAAGTGTCTGAACCCGCTGCCCGCAGCGATCGGAATCGTAGCCGCAAATGACCGTCCCGGTCACGGCGGCCGGCAGCAAGTGCCCCAACAGGAGCAATGAGATGACCGCGCAGGCCCAGATCAAGTCGAGCTTCCCCGTCCGCCGCATGGACTTCGGCTTCACTGACGTCCCCAAGTACTGGTTCCACGACGATCCTTTCCTGACCCACTTCCTGTCGAACCTCTCTTCCCTGTTCCCGGAGGGCGAATTCTTCTTCGTGACCAGCATGCGCAACATCCGTGACCAGATCGACGACCCGGTCCTGCAGAAGGAAATCAGCGCCTTCATCGGCCAGGAAGCCATGCACTCCAAGGAGCACAAGGCCTTCAACGACTACGCCACGGCTCACGGCATCGACGTGGACTACATGCACCGCCGCGTCGGCAAGCTCCTGAAATTCGGCCACCGCATCCTCAACCACAAGCAGCAGCTCGCCGTGACCTGCGCGCTGGAACACTTCACCGCCACCATCGCCAAGCAGCTCATGGTGCGCGAGGACTGGAACGGCCGCATGAACGATCCGGTCATGCGCAAGATGTGGCTGTGGCACGCGGTGGAGGAGTCCGAGCACAAGTCGGTCTGCTACGACGCCTACCAGCGCCTGTACAAGAACACCTACGGCACCCGCGCCTCCTTCATGGTGCTGGCCTGGTCCATCCTGGCCGCCGTGCTGGTCGAGCAGCAGCTCCGCCTGATGGCGAAGGACGGCCAGCTCACCAATGTGAAGTCCTGGGCCCGCGGCCTCTGGGGTCTGTTCGGCTACAAGGGCTTCCTGACCCAGCTGACCCTGCCCCTGCTCGACTACTTCCGTCCCGGCTTCCATCCGGAAGACCACGACAGCGAAACCCTGGAAAAGAAGTACAAAGAAATCCTGGCCCTGCAGGGCTGATACGCCCCGCTCCAGTAAAAGGCCCGCCTCCGGCGGGCTTTTTTGCATTTACTAACAGTCACCCTGCTACCCTGGCCCCATTCGACAAGAACTTGGCACCCCTCACCCTGACCCGTACCGCTGACCCGGGCGAATACTCGGGTCATCGGTCAGAGGAGTTACGCCATGAACGCCAAGGTCAGTGCCGCTTCCACCAACAGCAAGCGCGTCAACAAGAGCGCCATCCAGCCCCGCCGCATGGACTTCCGGTTCGACCCGGACATGCCGCGCTACTGGTTCGACGGCGACCAGTTCAAGACCGTCCTGCTCACCGCACTCTCCTGCACCTTTCCCGAAGGCGAGCGCTTCTTCGTCCGCTCCGTGCGCCACTACCAGCCGACCCTGAAGAGCGAGCAGCTCAAGGAGGAAGTGAAAGGCTTCATCGGCCAGGAAGCACACCACGGCAACGAGCATGAAGTCTTCAATGCACTGATGCAGAAGAAGGGCATTCCGACCCGCAAGGTCGAGGAGTTCGTTTACAAGGGCATCCGCTGGCAGGAGAAGCGCATGTCACCGGAGCGCCGCCTGGCCAAGACCTGCGCGCTCGAGCACTTCACGGCCATGCTGGCCGAGGTCATGCTGGAGAATCCCGATTTCCTGAAGGGCATGCACAAGGACATGCTGCCGCTGTGGATGTGGCATGCCGTCGAGGAGTCCGAGCACAAGTCGGTGGCCTTCGACGTCTACCAGGAGCAGGTGGGTGACTACTGGACCCGCACCAGCGAGATGGCGCTGACCACGGTCGAGTTCATCGGCTTCACCATCTTCCATTACTTCCAGCTGCGCGCCGAGATGGACGACACCCGCGACTGGAAATCCATCGCCAAAGGCTGGAACTGGCTGCTCGGCAGCCCGGGCTTCCTGCGCAAGCTCGGCCCGGCCTATCTCGCCTACTACAAACGCGATTTCCATCCGGCCAAGCGCGACAAGCGCCACCTGCGCGAGAAGGGCCTGCAGACACTGGCCTCCCTGCTCAAGCGTCCGGAACTCCTGGGGGCCGCAGCATGAGCAAGATGCAGGCTCCTACATCCCCCATGACCGTGCGCCGCATGGATTTCGATTTCGAGCACCTGCCGCGCTACTGGGCCGACAGCGATCCCTTCCTCACGCACATGCTGAACGCGCTCTCCGCCACTTTCCCCGAAGGCGAGCGCATGTTCATCGAGAGCGTGCGTGCCTTCCGTGACCGCATCACCGATCCGGAGATGAAGAAGGCCGTCAGCGACTTCATCGGCCAGGAAGCGATGCACTCCAAGGAGCACCTGGCCTACAACGCCTATGCCAAGCGGCACGGCATTGACCTCGGCTTCATCGAGAACTTCGTGACGCAGCGCGTGGCTTTCATCCAGAAGAGCCTGCCCCCCATCCGCCAGCTCGCCATCACCTGTGCGCTGGAACACTTCACCGCCATCCTCGCCGAGCAGATGCTGACCACGCCGGAGTTCTACGAGAAACTCGACCCTGGCGCCCGCGATCTCTGGCTCTGGCACGCCGTGGAGGAAAACGAACACAAGGCCGTGGCCTTCGACGTCTACGAGCAGATGGGCGGCAGCTATGCCATGCGCGTGCGCGTCATGCTGCTCACCACCTATTTCTTCATCAGCCACCAGATGTGGTTCCACTACCGCCTCCTCAAGGCCGACGGCAAGCTCGGCGACCTGAAGATGTGGGCCCGCGGGCTCAACACACTGTGGGGGCGCCCCGGCTGGTTCCGCAAGCTGATCCCGGCCTATCTGCAGTACTTCCGGCGCGACTTCCACCCCTGGCAGAGCGATACACGCGCCTTGCTGGAGCAGTGGAAGCGCGAGCTTGACCTCGAAAAGTATGCGGTGAAGAAAGCGGCCTGAGCCTGGGCCACGCCGGCAGCGTCTACCGCTCTCCCTGGCGGCGGGTGGCGATCCGCATCAAGTCATTCACGCTTGCGGCGTCCGGTCCCCCGGTCTGGCGCCGCTTTTTTTATTTCAGCGACTGCTCTTATTCCATGATTCAGGGCCTTGGGCCAAACGGCGCCGCAATTCCGCTACGTCAAGAACTGTCCCGCGTTCCGCCACCCCGCTAGAATGCCCGGCCATGGCAGTGCCTCTCCTGCGCTGCTCCCTGCTTCTGCTGTTGCCGAGCCGCCGTGAACGATCTCAATCCCCGCCAGCGCGAAGCCGTGCGCCATATCAGCGGCCCCCTCCTCGTGCTGGCCGGGGCCGGCTCCGGCAAGACCTCGGTCATCACGCGCAAGATTGCCTACCTGATCCAGGACTGCGGCATCGCCGCCTCGAAAATCGTGGCCGTGACCTTCACCAACAAGGCCGCGCGGGAGATGAAGGAACGTGCCGGCAAGCTGGTGCAGGGGCAGGAGGCGCGCGGCCTCACCGTCTCGACCTTCCACAATCTCGGGCTCAACATCCTCCGCCGCGAAATGGCGCACTTCGGCCTCAAGAACGGCTTTTCGATCTTCGATGCCGACGACTCGCGCAGCCTGATCGGCGAGTTGCTGCATCGCGAGAACGCCAGCGACAAGATCGACCTGATCCGCAACCAGATCTCCAGCTTCAAGAACGACCTGCTCTCGCCGCAGGAAGCCATGAACCAGGCGGAGAGCGACGGTGAAATGCTGGCGGCGCGCGTTTACGAGGAATACAACCGCCACCTGCGCGCCTACAACGCGGTCGATTTCGACGACCTCATCCTGCTGCCCACCGTCGCCTTCCGTGACAGCAAGGAGCTGCGCGA
>JAJNDL010000088.1 GCA_021156385.1 Moraxellaceae bacterium
TATGCCAGCTTCCAGAACGCCGGCGGTCTGACCGTGCGCGCCAAGGTCACCATGGCCGGCGTGGTGATCGGCCGGGTCAGCGAGATTCGCCTGGATCCGCAGACCTTCAAGGCCAAGGTGGCCATGGACATCTACAACGACGTCAACAGTATTGACGACGACGCCGTGGCAGCCATCCTTACTTCCGGTTTGCTGGGTGAAAAGTACATCGGCATCGCCCCCGGGGCCGGCGAGACGATTCTCAAGAATGGTGACGTGATCGAGCAGACCCAGTCTTCGCTGGTGCTGGAGGAGCTGATCGGCAAGTTCCTGTCCAGCATGGCCAACAAGCCGGCTGCTCCCGCCGAGTAAACAACACGTCAACGAGGACAGACCTCGAGCGTTGATCTAAGGCACACAGGAGAAACCCCTATGAAATTCTGGCAACGCCTGACCGCTGCCCTGATGCTTTCCCTGCCACTGTTGGCGGGCGCTGCGGACAATCCGCAGCAGGTCCTGCAGAAGGCCACCGATTCGCTGCTGTCCCGCATCGTCAAGGACAAGGACACTCTCAAGAAGGATCCGCAGGCGCTGTACAGCCTGGTCGAGGAGAACATCACGCCCTTCATGGATGTGGACGGTATCGCCCGTCGCGTCATGGGCCAGTACTACAAGCAGGCGACGCCGGCCCAGCAGGCCGAGTTCAAGCGCGTCTTCAAGCAGAGCCTGATCCGCACCTACGCCAAGGGCCTGACCAACTACGAAGGCCAGAAGATCGTCTTCAAGCCCTACAAGCCGGGCAGCGATCCCAAGAAGGCGCAGGTCGACGTGGACGTGTTCGGCAGCACCGGAACGGTCTATCCCGTGACCTTCCAGATGCAGCAGGACAAGGCGGGTGCCTGGAAGGTGCAGAACCTGATCCTGAACGGCATCAATCTCGGCCTGACCTTCCGTAACCAGTTCAGCTCCTCCGTGGAGGCCAACCGCGGCAGCATCGACAAGGCCATCTCCGGCTGGACGCCTGACACTCAGGCCATCGACGCCACCAAGGGCGACAAGGCCACCAAGAAGGCGGCCAGCCAGTGAGCGCGACGCTCGCCCGCGACGGGGCCACCCTGCGCATCAATGGCACGGTGAACTTCGCCAATGCCGACGCCTGCCGCCAGGAAGGCCTTGCCCTGCTCGGCCAGATGCCCGCCGACGTCGTGGTCGACCTCGGCGGCCTGACGGCGCCCGGCAGCGTCACCGTGGCCGTGCTGCTGCACTGGGCGCGCAGCGTGGCGGCCCGCCAGGGCAGCCTGCGCCTGGCGCAGGTGCCCGAGAAATGCCGCGCCATCCTGCGCGTCAGCGGCCTCGCCGAGGCCCTGCCGGAAAATACCTGAGACCTGAAGTAGATGACCCCCGACGACATCAAGGCCCTCCTGGCCGCCGCCATCCCCGATGCCGAAGTCCTGGTACAGGGCGAAGGCAGCAAGTTCACGGTGACCGTGGTCACCGACCGCTTCGCGGGGATGCGCCCCGTGGCCAAGCAGCAAATGATCTACGGCCCGCTGAACGAGCACATCGCCAGCGGTGCCATCCATGCGGTGACCATGCGGACCTTCACGCAGGAAGAGTGGCGCAAGGCGAAGCTCTTCTCGTAATGCGGGCCGGGCGGCAGCCTGTCGCCGGGCCCTGCTGTACGGTTCCGTAGCAGGGGCCTCAGCCTTCACAATATCGCGTCCGGCATTTGCCGGACATTTTCGTTTCTGAACCTTCCTTTTCGAGTGGGGAAATGGACAAGTTACTGATCACGGGCGGTACGCGCCTGGACGGCGAAGTGCGGATTTCCGGCGCCAAGAACGCGGCACTGCCCCTGCTGGCGGGCGCTCTGCTGGGCGAGACCCCGGTGACCCTGACCAATGTGCCGCAACTGCGCGACATCAGCACCATGCTGCAGATCCTGGGCAATATGGGCGTCACCGTCGTGATCGGCGATCAGTGCCAGGTCGAGGTCAACGCCAATACGCTGAAGAGCGCCGTGGCGCCCTACGAGCTGGTCAAGACCATGCGCGCCTCCATCTTCGTGCTGGGCCCGCTGCTGGCGCGTTTCGGCGAGGCGTCGGTTTCGCTGCCGGGCGGCTGCGCCATCGGCTCGCGTCCGGTGGACCAGCACCTCAAGGCGCTGGCGGCGCTGGGTGCCGAGATCCAGGTCGAGAATGGCTATGTGCATGCCAAGCGCCATGGCCGCCTCAAGGGTGCGCGCTTCGTTTTCGACATGGTGACGGTGGGCGGCACGGAAAACCTGCTCATGGCCGCGACTACCGCCGAAGGCACGACCGTCATCGAGAACGCTGCGCGCGAGCCCGAGATCGTCAACCTGGCCGAGATGCTGCAAGCCATGGGCGCGCGCATCGAAGGCGCCGGCACCGATACCATCACCGTGCACGGTGTGGAGTCGCTCAAGGGCTGTACCTTCCGCGTCATTGCCGACCGCATCGAAACCGGCTCCTACCTCGCGGCGGCCGCCGTCACGCGCGGCCGCGTGAAGGCCACCAATACCGATCCCAAGCTGCTCGATGCCGTACTGCAGAAATTCCGCGAGGGCGGTGCCGAGATCAGCACCGGTGACGACTGGATCGAGCTTGACATGAAGGGCCAGCGTCCCAAGTCCATCAACTTCCGTACGGCGCCGCACCCCGGCTTTCCCACCGACATGCAGGCCCAGTTCATGGCCGTGAACGTGGTCGCGGAAGGCACCGGCACCATTATCGAAACCATCTTCGAGAATCGCTTCATGCACGTGCCGGAGATGAACCGCCTTGGCGCGAAGATCGCGGTGGACAGCCACACCGCCATCGTTACCGGCGTGGAAACACTGCAGGCGGCGCCTGTAATGGCCACCGACCTGCGCGCCTCCATGTCCCTGGTGATCGCGGCGCTGGCCGCGCAGGGCGATACGCTGGTCGACCGCATCTATCATATCGACCGCGGTTACGAGCGCGTCGAGGAAAAACTGCAGGGCCTGGGGGCGCAGATCCGCCGAGTGACCGGACGGGAGACCGCATGAACCAGATCATCATCGCCCTCTCCAAGGGGCGCATCCTGAACGACACGCTGCCGTTGCTGCGCGAGGCCGGCATCGACCTGCTCGATGACCCGGAGAAGTCGCGCAAGCTCATCTTTCCGACCACGAGTCCGGACGTGCGCATTGTCATCGTGCGCGCCACCGACGTGCCGACCTATGTCGAGAACGGCGCGGCCGACATCGGCGTGGCCGGCAAGGACGTGCTCATGGAGCACGGCGCCGGCGGCGTCTACGAGCCGCTCGACCTCAAGATCGCGCGCTGCCGCCTGATGGTGGCCGGTCCGGTCAATGCACCGGCCGTGAAAGGCCGCCTCCGCGTGGCCACGAAATTCGTCAACGTCACGCAGCGCTACTACGCTGAAAAGGGCGAGCAGGTGGAGCTGATCAAGCTCTACGGTTCCATGGAGCTGGCGCCGCTGATGGGCCTGGCCGACCGTATCGTCGACGTGGTCGATACCGGCAAGACCCTGGCGGCCAACGGCCTGGAGCCGACCGAGCTGATCGCGCACGTCACCTCCCGCCTGATCGTCAACAAGGCGGCCATGAAGACCAAGCACGCGCAGATCCAGCCCCTGATCGCGCAGCTCGAGGCCGCCGTGGCGCGGCGCGAGCAGGCGGCCGCCTGAGAGGATGTCATGAGCAAGCAGGAAATCATTCCCCGTCTCGACACCAGTGCCGCCGGCTTCGAAAAGCGCCTGGAGCTGCTGCTGGCCTGGGAGTCGGTCAGCGATACCGAGGTCCATGACGCCGTGACGGAAATCGTCCGGCGCGTGCGCAACGAGGGCGATACCGCGCTGCTGGAGTTCACCAACCGCTTCGACGGCCTGCAGGCGGAAGAGGCGGCCGTGCTGGAAGTCCCGGCGGAGCGTCTCGATGCCGCGCTCCAGAAGATTTCCGCGGCCGAGCGCGAGGCGCTGACGATTGCCTGCGAGCGCGTGCGCGGCTACCACGAGCGGCAGCGCCAGGAGTCCTGGCAGTACACCGAAGCCGACGGCACCGTGCTCGGCCAGCAGATCACGCCGCTGGACCGCGTCGGCATCTACGTGCCGGGCGGCAAGGCGTCGTATCCCTCCTCGGTGCTGATGAATGCGCTGCCGGCACAGGTCGCCGGCGTGAGGGAAATCATCATGGCCGTGCCGACGCCGCGTGGCGAAGTGAACGACCTCGTGTTCGCTGCCGCGCGCCTTGCCGGCGTCACGCGCGTCTTCACCATCGGCGGCGCGCAGGCGGTGGCGGCGCTCGCCTATGGCACGCACACCGTGCCGCGCGTCGACAAGATCGTCGGCCCCGGCAACATCTACGTGGCCACGGCCAAGCGCATGGTGTTCGGCCAGGTCGGCATCGACATGATCGCCGGACCGTCGGAAATCCTCGTGTACTGCGACGGCAAGACCAATCCCGACTGGATCGCCATGGACCTCTTCTCGCAGGCCGAGCACGACGAGGACGCCCAGGCCATCCTGGTCGCCGAGGACGAGGACTTTCTCGAGCGCGTCTACGACAGCATCGAGCGGCTGCTGCCGGAACTCGCGCGGCGCGACATCGCCGCCACCTCGCTGGCCAACCGCGGTGCCCTGATCAAGGTGCGCGACCGCGACGAGGCCATCACGCTGATCAACCACATCGCGCCCGAGCATCTCGAGCTGTCGGTGGAAAATCCGGAAGAGCTGCTGCCGCAGATCCGCCATGCCGGTGCCATCTTCATGGGCCGCTTCACGCCGGAGGCGCTGGGCGACTACTGCGCCGGCCCCAACCACGTGCTGCCGACCTCGCGCACGGCGCGCTTCTCCTCGCCGCTCGGTGTCTACGATTTCCAGAAGCGCAGCAGCCTGATCGGATGCTCGGCACAGGGGGCGTCGGAGCTGGGCAAGGTCGCTTCGGTGCTGGCGCGCGGCGAAGGGCTCGAGGCCCATGCGCGCTCGGCCGAGTTCCGCATCCTGAAATAACAGCCGGCAGGTTCTTTGGGGCCGGGTCCCGGCCTGGCAGGCGGCGTCCGGTTCGGCAGTCGCGCCAGGCCGAGACCCCCACAAGGAACCCTGCATGGCAATGCCGTGACACGACAAGAAGACGGTTTCTATGAGCAAGTTCTGGAGTGCCTTCGTCCACGATCTCGTGCCTTACGTGCCGGGCGAGCAGCCCAAGATCGCCAACCTCGTCAAACTCAACACCAACGAGAATCCCTACGGCCCTTCGCCGCTGGCGGTCGCGGCCATGCAGGCCCAGCTCGGCGACGACCTCCGCCTCTATCCCGATCCCAACGGTGACGCGCTCAAGCAGGCGGTGGCCGAGTACTACGGCATCGGGAAGAACCACGTCTTCGTCGGCAACGGCTCCGACGAGGTGCTGGGCCATGTCTTCCACGGCCTGCTGAAGCACGCGCAGCCCATTCTCTTTCCCGACATCACCTACAGCTTCTATCCGGTGTATTGCGGCCTCTACGGCGTGCCGTTCACGCAGGTGCCGCTGGACGGCAGCTTCGAGATCGACCTCGACATCTATCCGGCGGAGAACGGCGGCATCATCTTCCCGAACCCGAACGCGCCCACCGGCATCGCGACGCCGCTGGCCGCCATCGAGAAGCTGCTGCAGCGCAACACGGAGTCGGTAGTGGTGATCGACGAGGCCTATATCGATTTCGGCGGCGAAACCGCCGTGCCGCTGGTGACGAAGTATCCCAACCTGCTGGTGACGCAGACGCTGTCCAAGTCGCGCTCGCTGGCGGGACTGCGCGTCGGCCTCGCCGTCGGCCATCCGCAGCTCATCGAGGCGCTGGAGCGCATCAAGAACAGCTTCAATTCCTACCCGCTCGGGCGCATGGCCATCGCCGGTGGAGCGGCGGCCTTCGCCGACCGCGAGCACTTCGAGAAAACGCGCCAGGCGGTGATGGCCAGCCGCACGCAGCTTGCGGCCGAGCTCGCGCAGCTCGGCTTCGAGGTGCTGCCCTCGGCCGCGAACTTCGTGTTCGCGCGGCATCCGCAGCACGATGCCGCCAGGCTGGCCGC
>JAJNDL010000089.1 GCA_021156385.1 Moraxellaceae bacterium
GGCATGCGCCTGGTGCAGGCCGAAGCCGACCTTCCCGCCGCGCTCGCGACGGCGCGCAGCGAGGCGCAGAACGCCTTCGGCTCCGGCGAACTCATCCTGGAGAAGGCCGTGATTGCGCCGCGCCACGTCGAGATCCAGGTCTTCGGCGACACGCACGGCAACTGCGTCTACCTCGGCGAGCGCGACTGCTCCATCCAGCGCCGCCACCAGAAGGTCGTGGAAGAAGCGCCCTGTCCCGTGATGACGCCGGACCTGCGCCGGCGCATGGGCGAGGCTGCGGTTGCCGCCGCGCAGAGCGTCGACTACGTCGGCGCCGGCACCGTGGAATTCCTGCTCGATGCCGACGGCAATTTCTATTTCCTGGAAATGAATACGCGCCTGCAGGTCGAGCATCCCGTCACCGAACTCGTCACCGGCCAGGACCTGGTCGAGTGGCAGCTGCGCGTCGCCAACGGCGAGACGCTGCCGCTGGCGCAGGACGACATCGAGCTGAACGGCGCCGCCATCGAGGTGCGCCTCTATGCGGAAGACCCGGGCAACAACTTCCTGCCGCAGACCGGCAGCGTGCTGCGCTGGCATCCGGCCAAACTGCCCGGCGTGCGCATCGACCACGGCATGGCCGGCGGCGGCGAGATCAGCCCGCACTACGATCCCATGGTCGCCAAGGTCATCGCCTACGGCCGCACGCGCAGCGATGCCGCGCGCCTGCTTGATCAACATGCTGCGCCATCCAGTCTTCGTGTCCGGCGACACCTCGACCGCCTTCATCGACCGCCACTTCAGCGCCGATGCCAGCCTGCAACCCGCCGTCGCCGATGCCGAATCGCTGGCCATTGCCGCCGCGCTCATCCTGCAGCGCCGCCATGCCGGCGGTTTCCACACCGGCCTTGCCGGTGCCACGCCGCTGAAGCTGCAGGTCGGCGAACAGACGCTGCAGCTCGCCGTGCACAGCCGCGGCAACGTGCTCGACGTCCGCCATGGCGATGCGGCGACGAGCATCACCGTGCTGGAGGCCGATGACCACGCGCTGCATTACGAAATGAACGGCGTGCGCCGCCGCTGCGCCTGCGCCTGGAACGGCAGCGCGCTGCACCTGGACCGCGGCAACGGCAACCTCGTGCTCGCCGACATAACGCACGCTCCTGCCGTAACGGCCGATGCCGAGGGCGACGGCCTGCTGCGCGCGCCCATGGACGGCGCCATCGTTGCGCTGCTGGTGAAAGAAGGCGACGTCGTGCACAAGGGCCAGCTCCTGGCCGTGATGGAGGCGATGAAGATCGAGCACCAGCTCAAGGCCAACCGCGACGGCCGCGTCGCCGGCATCAGCGTGGCCGAGAAGCAGCAGGTGAAGAAGCGCCAGCAGATCCTGCTGGTGGCGGACTGAACCGGACCCCGGGAGAGGAGCCGGGGTTGGCGCAGGCGGGACGTCAGTCCAACGCGCCGACGGGAGTCCACACGGGGGACAGCAGCGCAGCCATCAGGCTCCGCCATCGGACTGCAGTCCGACCTACAAAAAGCATTCGTGGCCGGGCATGACGCCCTGGTTGCGTGGAAAGGAGAAGCAGATGAGCAGTCTCAACGGTCGCACCATCTTCATCACCGGCGCCAGCCGCGGCATCGGCCGCGCCATCGCCCTGCGCGCCGCGCGCGACGGCGCCAACGTGGTGATCGCCGCGAAATCGGCGGAGCCGCACCCGAAGCTGTCCGGCACCATCTTCAGCGTGGCCGAGGAAGTCACCGCCGCCGGCGGCCGTGCCCTGCCCCTGCAGCTCGACGTACGTGACGAAGACCAGGTGCGTGCCGCCATGGCCAAGGCGGCCGAGACCTTCGGCGGCATCGATGCGCTGGTGAACAACGCCGGCGCCATCAACCTGATGGGCGTCGAGCACACGCCTGCGAAGAAGTACGACCTGATCCAGGCCGTGAACCACCGCGCCACCTTCCTCTGCGCCCAGGCCGCCCTGCCCTACCTCAAGCAGTCGGCCCACGCCCACATCCTGAGCCTGTCGCCTCCCGTGAACATGGCGCCGCACTGGCTCAAGCCCTTCGCGCCCTACGCCGTCTCCAAGTACGGCATGACCATCCTGACCCTGGGGATGGCCGAGGAGTTCCGCGACTACGGCATTTCCTGCAACACGCTTTGGCCGGCGACATATATCGCCACCGCGGCGGTGGAAGTGAACCTGGGCGGCGAAGCCACTGCCGAGGTCAGCCGCAAACCGGACATCATGGCCGACGCCGCCCACGCCATCCTCACATCCGCGCGCGGTGAACTCACCGGCCAGAGCCTGCTCGACGAGCAGGCCCTGGCCCGCATCGGCATCACCGACCTGCGCCACTACGCCTGCATGCCGGAGAACGCCGGCAAGCTGCAGCGCGACTTCTTCCTGGATTGAATTTGCCCGCTGCGTAGGGGGAACATCCCGGGGGCGCCTGGCCGCAGGGTTTCCCGCCGGCGGCGCCAGGTGTCCCGCGGAAACCGCTACGCGGGTTCCGCGGGGAGCGGTACTGCGCAATGCAGGGCCGTTACTACCGGACCACCGCCCGTTCCGGGGGCGGCACAACATCCGGCACGCGTCAGTCCATCGCGGAAACACCCCTGAAGCAAGGTGGCCGCCGAAGGCGGCAAAGCCCCTGGCGAATTGCGCAAAAAGCCCGTCCGACAAGGCTTTGCGCCGCCCGGCGATAATGCCTGTCAAGCCATTTTTACAGCTTGCAGTGACAGCATCGGACAGTTACTTTAGGCCCGCATTTTTCGGGCGGCACGACCGTTCCGAATCTCTCCGACGCCCATAAGAATTACCGGCCAGCATCCTCCCTGAGCTGCCCGAGGACACCGAAGAATGAGCAAGCAAGACGTCATCACACCGGTTGCATTCGCCAAGAAGTTCGCCGAAATCGCGCCCCGCCTCCCGAGAATGGTCCAGGGCCTGCTGCTTGCTTCGAATACCGATCCGACCAAGAACGTCGGGCTGGGCTGGGCCGTGGAAAAAGCCACGCGTGAAAACCCCCACGGCAGCGCCATCCTCTACAAGGACACCCGCCTCACCTACACCCAGTTCAACCAGTGGGCCAACCGCATCGCGCATCACTTCCGCGAGCAGGGCCTGCAGAAGGGCGACGTCGTCGCCGTCTACATCGAGAACCGCCCCGAGCTGCTCGCCATCGTCACCGGCCTCGGCAAGATCGGCGTGGTGTCGGCGCTCCTCAACACCTCGCAGACCGGCAAGGTGCTCACGCACAGCGTGAACCTGGTGAAGCCCAAGATGGCCATCGTCGGCGAGGAGCTGGTCGACAACTTCAACGAAGTGCTGCCGGATCTCAATTTCGACCACGACAACCTGTTCTGGTTCGCCGACACCGACACCCTGCAGCACCCGGGCAAGGCCCCCAAGGGTTACCGCAACCTGGCCACCGAGCTCGAGGGCCAGCCGGTCTACAACCCCGCCTCCACCGCCCAGATCTATCCGCACGACGGACTCTTCTACATCTACACCTCCGGCACCACCGGCCTGCCCAAGGCGGCGATCTTCAGCCATGGCCGCTGGATGAAGGCCTACGGCGTGTTCGGCTACACGCTGCAGCTCGGCAAGACCGACGTCATCTACGCAACGCTGCCCTTCTACCACGCCACCGCCATGTGCGTGTGCTGGGGCTGCGCCATCGCCGGCGGTGCCGGGCTCGCCATGCGCCGCAAGTTCTCGGCGCGCGAATTCTGGGACGACTGCCGCAAGTACCGCGCCACCGCCATCGGCTACGTGGGCGAACTCTGCCGCTACCTGAACGAACTGCCGCCCAAGCCGAACGACAAGGACCACCTGGTGCGCCAGGCCATCGGCAACGGCCTGCGCCCCGGCATCTGGAAGCCGTTCAAGGAACGTTTCGGCATCGAGCGCGTGGTCGAGCTCTATGCCTCTTCCGAAGGCAACATCGGCTTCAGCAACATCTTCAATTTCGACAACACCGTGGGCTTCTGCCCGCTCCCCTACAAGATCGTCAGGTTCGACAAGGACAACGACCAGCCCGTGCGCGGCAAGGACGGTTTCATGGTCGAGGCGAAGAAAGGGGAAGCCGGCCTGCTCATCGGCGAGATCACCGAAAAGACGCCTTTCGACGGCTATACCGATCCCTCCAAGAACGACGCCTGCATCCTGAAGGACGTGTTCGTGAAGGGCGACCGCTACTTCAACACCGGCGACCTGGTGCGCGACATCGGCTTCCGCCATGCACAGTTCGTCGACCGCACCGGCGACACCTTCCGCTGGAAGGGCGAGAACGTCTCCACCACCGAAGTCGAAAACATCATGACGGGCCATCCGACCCTGCAGGATGCCGTGGTGTACGGCGTGGAAATCCCCAACACCAATGGCCGCGCCGGCATGGCCGCGATCACGCCGCACGAAGGCAAGTCGCTGGCCGACCTCGACCTGCCGGGCCTGCTGGACCTGCTCAAGCGCGAGCTGCCGGCCTATGCCGTGCCCGTCTTCCTGCGCGAGCAGAAGGCCGTGGAAACCACCGGCACCTTCAAGTACCAGAAGAACACGCTGAAGAAGGAAGGCTTCGATCCGAAGCAGGTGAAGGGCGACGCCCTCTTCGTGCGCCTGCCGGGCAGCGAGGCCTACGAGCCGCTGACCGACGAGGTCTATGCCGCGATCTTGGCGGGCAAGTACCGCTTCTGATCGCACAGCACTGCAAATAAAAAACGCCGGCAACTGCCGGCGTTTTTGTTTGCCTGGTTTCCCTGGGTCGGGCTTCAGCCTGGCGACGGCTGCTGATCCGGCACTGCAGTCAGGCTCCTGACCCACAACCCGATCGGACCTGCCCCCATGCGCTGCTCAGGGCTGCGTCACCACCCCGACCTTGTGCAGCCCGGCGCGCTGCGCCGCGGCCAGCACCTGCGCCACCGGATCGTAGCGCGCGTTCTTGTCTGCATTGATGCGCAGCACCGGCTCCGCCGACTGCTGCGCGGCCGCCGCCAGCTTCGCCTCGAGTTCGTCGCGACTGACCGGCATGTTGTTCCAGAGATAGTTGCCGGACGCGTCGATGACGACATCCACCGTCTCCGGCGGATTCTGCTCGGGCGTGCTCGTCGCCTGCGGCAGCTCGATCTTCACCGCATGCGTGATGACGGGCATGGTGACCATGAAGATGATGAGCAGCACCAGCATGACGTCGACCAACGGCGTCATGTTGATCTCGCTCATCACCTCATCGTCGGAATCGAAATTGCCGCTGCCGAAGGCCATCACTTCTCTCCGGGCACGGCGAGCTTGCGCACGTTGCCTTCATGGCGCGCGCCGACGCGGGCGCCGGTGACGAAATAGGCATGCAGGTCGTGGGCGAAGCGGTCCAGGTGCGCCAGCACCGCCTTGTTGCCGCGCACCAGCGCGTTGTAGGCGAGCACGGCGGGAATCGCGACGATGAGGCCGAAGGCGGTCATGATCAGCGCCTCGCCCACCGGGCCGGCGACCTTGTCCAGCGTCGCCGCGCTGCTGCTGCCGGCCAGGCCGATGAGTGCGTGGTAAATGCCCCAGACGGTGCCGAGCAGGCCCACGAAGGGCGCGGTGGAGCCGATCGAGGCCAGCACCGTCAGGCCCGACTGCATGTTCTGTCCGGCATCGGCGATGCCGCGGCGCAGGTTGCTGGTCACCCAGTCGCTGATGTTGAGCGCGCCGTGCAAGTCGTCCTGGTTGTCGGTGTGGTGCTGCACCGCTTCGGCACCCTCCTCCGCCAGCGTGCGGAAGGGATTGTTGCCGTGCTCGCTGGAAAGCAGCGCCACGCCCTCGCGGAAGGTGTGCGCATGCCAGAAATCGCGCACGGCCTGCGCCGCCATGCGGCGCAGCTGCATCAGGCGCCACGCCTTCACG
This sequence comes from Moraxellaceae bacterium, assembly GCA_021156385.1. Classification (GTDB taxonomy): domain Bacteria; phylum Pseudomonadota; class Gammaproteobacteria; order Pseudomonadales; family Moraxellaceae; genus UBA2031. Next base: position 5,868 of record JAJNDL010000089.1, read on the forward strand.
ACGATGACGCACCAGCTGACGATGGACATGCCCAGCAGCGTCAGCGCGACGCCCTTGCCGAGCGCATCGGTCTGCGACCACATGGCCAGAAGGCCGTGGGATTCCTGCATCTCTATTCTCCGAATTTGATTGGCAGCAAGTACCACATGGCAATTGGTTCATTGCCACGACGTGCCGGGACCAGTTTCCATTGCTTTACGGTGGTCATGGCCGACTGGTCCAGCCTTGAATACCCGCTACTTTTCTTCAGCTCGATTTCTCCTACCGAGCCGTCTTCTTTAACGTAAATGTTCAACAACACAGTCCCCTTCTCACCAAGGCGCTCAGAGGCGGGGGGATAACGCGGCTTCGGATTACCACGGTAAGAGGCATCGACCCGCGGGGGAATCACGACCGGCGGCGCCTCGACCGGCGTGGCCGACGGCACCACGGCCGCCGGTGGCGGCGCGACCGGCGCCGGGGCGGGTTCCGGCACCGCCTGCGGCACCGGCTTTGGAGCCGGCACGCGCAGCACGGGCTCGGGCTTCGGCTTCACCGGCTCCACCTTGGGCTTCACCTTGGGCTTCACCGGCTCGGGTTTCGGCGGCACTGGCGCCGGCGGAGCGACCTCCGGCACCGGTGCGCTGATCATCACCACGTCGAGGACCTGCGGCGCCGCCGCGCTGACCGGCGCGGCCCGCCAGAGCAGCGCCAGCACCGCGGCGTGCACGACGCAGACC
>JAJNDL010000090.1 GCA_021156385.1 Moraxellaceae bacterium
CCTGTTTTGAGCGCCTGCCCACGCACTTTTCATGGCGGCGCTGCCTGGAGATCCGTGTTGAAGAAGTCCATGACAGCCCTGTTGTGGCTGCTGTTGTCGGCGGCAGCCTGGGCCGATAACAAGGAAGATTTCCTTGCCGCGCGCGAAGCGCTGCAGAAAGGGAACCTGACGGAGGTGGCGGCCCGGGCCGAGGCCCTGTCGCGCGACCCCCTCGGCATCTACCCGCGCTACTGGCTGCTGTCGCGGCAGATCGAGCAGCTCGCACCCGAGCAGATCCTGCCCTTCCTCAACTTCTACCAGGGCAGCTGGCTGGCCGATAAGCTGCGCAACGAATGGCTGCTGGTGCTGGGCAAGCGCGGTGACTGGGAGCGCTTCCGCGAACAGTACCGGCTGCTCGTCGACGAGCCCGGCACCGAGCAGCTCTGCTACCACCTGCAGTCCCGGCTTGCCGCCGGTGACAAGGACAAGGAAGTGCTGGCGCATGCCCGCGCCGTGCTCTGGTTCACCCACAAGGACCTGCCGGCCCTGGCCTGCGGGCCGCTGATCGAGAAGCTGCTCGCCACCGGCATCGTGAGCGAGGACGACCTCTGGGCCCGCCTGCGCCTCGCCTTCGAGAACGGTGCGCAGGGGCTGGCACGCAGCCTCGCTCCGCGCCTGGGGCAGGAGCTGCCGGCCAAGGCGCTGGATACCGCCATCAACAATCCCGCCACCTGGCTGAAGAAGCCCACCGGCAGCGGCCGCATGCGCCAGGAGCTGGCCATCCTCGCCATCGCTCGGCTGGGGCGCAGCAATGTCGACGCTGCCCACGAGCAGCTGCTGGCCTGGCAGGACCGGCTGGGGGCGGACGCCGAGCCCTACGCCTGGCGCCGCCTGGCCACGGTGGCGGCCTTCCGCCATGACCCGCGCGCCGAGGAGTGGTATCGCAAGAGCAGCAAGCAGGCTTGGACCGACTATTCCGCGGAGTGGCGCATCCGCCTCGCCCTGCGCCTCTCCGACTGGGAAACGGTGCTGTCCACGCTGAAGCTGCTCAGCGATGAAAAGCAGAAGGAGCGCCCCTGGCAGTACTGGAAGGCGCGTGCGCTGGAGGCGACCGGCGCCCCTGCCGGCGAGCCCAACCGCATCTATGCCCTGCTGAGCGTGGACGATGACTACTACGGCCTGCTCGCGCGCGACCGCCTCGGCCCCACGGTCGGCCCCGCCTCGGCCATCTACAAGGTCACCGACGAGGACTGGCGCCGCATCGAGGCGAACGCCGGCCTCAAGCGCGCACTGCTGCTCAATGCGATGAACCTGCGCACCGAGGCCGTGCGCGAGTGGAACTGGGCGCTGCGTGGCGCCGACGACCGCCTGCTGCTGGCGGCGGCCGAGGCTGCCCGCGAGGCCGCCTGGTATGACCGCGCCATCTATGCCGCCGAGCGCACCAAGGCCCTGCACAACTACGAGCTGCGCTACATGGCGCCCTACCGCGAGCTCACCCGCGAATATGCCGGCCAGGTCGGCCTCGACGAGGCCTGGGTCTACGGACTCATGCGCCAGGAGAGCCGCTTCGTCAGCAGCGCCCGCTCCGGCGTCGGCGCCGGCGGCCTGATGCAGCTGATGCCCGCCACGGCGCGCTGGGTGGCCGGCAAGGTCGGCCTGCGCTACGAGCCGGCCATGGTCAACGATGCGGGCGTCAACGTGCGGCTCGGCACCTACTACCTGAAGCACGTGCTGGACAATCTTTCCAGCCAGCCCGTCCTGGCCACGGCCGGGTACAATGCCGGCCCCAACCGCGCCCGCGACTGGCAGATGGCGGACAAGCCCCTGGAGGCGGCGCTCTACATCGAGAGCATCCCCTACCTGGAGACCCGCGATTACGTGAAGAAGGTCATGACCAATGCCGTGCACTACGCCATGACCTTCGGCCATCCCCGGCAGTCGCTGACGGCGCGCATCGGCACCATTCCGCCGCGCAATCCCGTGGCGGTCGAAGGCCCCTGAGCCGGCAAGGAAACCCCAACGAGAATGAATGCAGTCCTGAAGAAAAGAATCGCCGCCGGCGTCGCGGCCGCCCTGGTCCTCACCCTGGTCACGCTGCTCGTGCTGCAGTGGCGGGTACGGCAGCAGGCCCTGGAGCGGCTGCCGGTGAATTCGCGCATGGGTGGCGATTTCGTGCTGCCCTCGACGCTCGGCCAGCCACTCGACACGCGCACGCTGCGCGGCAAGATCGTGCTGCTGAACTTCGGCTTCACCTCCTGCCCGGACGTCTGCCCCATGGTGCTGGCGCGGCTGCGCCAGACCGTGAAGGAGCTAGGCGAGGATGCCGGGGGCGTGCAAGTGGTGTTCGTCTCCTTCGATCCGGCGCGCGATTCGCTGCCGGTATTGAAGGATTACGTGCGGCACTTCAACCCGGCCTTCATCGGCGCGACCGGCACCGATGTGCAGGTGGCGCAGACGGCTGCACGGTACGGTGTCGTCTTCCTGAAGGAAAAGGGCGGGTCGGCCGCGGGCTACGGCTTCGCGCACAGCGACTACATTTATCTCCTGGATGGTGAGGGGCGCGTCCGCAAGCTCTACGCCGGCGACGCCAGGACCACCGAAATCGCTGAAGACGTGCGCCTGCTGCAGAGGGCGGCGCGCGGCATTTTCTGAGGCCGGCTGCCCCGGTCCGCAGGGAGGTTGAGATGCGCAAGATGGCCCACAAGACCCTGGCGCGGGTGATCGCCGCCGTCCTGCTCCTGCTCGCGGCGGCCACCGCTGCCGGCGATACCGCCGCTGCGCCAAGTTCAGGTGGCGCCGTGGTGGTGATGGATGCGTGGGTGGGAGAGGCACCGCCCGCGGCCCGCAACCTGGCGGTCTACCTGACCCTGAAGAACGGCCCCCGCAACGACACGCTGCTGTCGGTGAAGACGCCGCTGGCGGCAGCGGCCGAGCTGCACCAAACGCGCAAGGCCGACGGCGTCACGCGCATGCAGAAGCAGTCCGGCATCACGCTGGCTCCGGGCGAGGAAGTGCAATTCGCCCCCGGCGGGCGCCACGTCATGCTGATCGGCGTGAAGCGCGCACTCAAGGCCGGTGACCGGGTACCCCTTACCCTGAAGTTCCGTCGCGCCGGGAATGTCGACGTACAGGCGGAGGTGCGCCCGTTGCAGCCGGATGCCAGCGGCGGCCAGGCCGACCCGCACGCCGGCCACCGTCACTGAGGCCGGTCCCACTCCACGCGCTTTTTTTAAAGCAGGGATACTGCTAGCGTCCCCGCCGCTCGGCCCTTCCCGTCGGGTCCCGCGCACCGCGCGGCAGGGAAGTTCCGCCGCCTAAAACCAGAATGCCTTTATTCGTCTCCGAATTGCGGGGAGTGCTCATGAGCTTTGCCAGGATTTCACTGAATTTTTCTGCCGGCCTGCTGGCGCTGATGCTTTCGGCCTGCGGCAAGGACGCACCACAGGGCGGCGGCCCCGGGGGCGGCATGCCGCCCCCGGAGGTGTCCGTCGTCGCCGTGCAGCCGGGCCAGCTCGAACTCACCAGCGAGCTGCCGGGCCGCATCGAGGCGCTGCGCACGGCGGAAGTGCGCGCCCGCGTGGCCGGCATCGTGCAGAAGCGCCTGTTCCGCGAGGGCAGCGAGGTGGGGGAGAACGATGTCCTCTTCCAGATCGACCCGCGCCCCTTCCAGGCCTCGCATGACAATGCCGCCGCCGCGCTGGCCCGCGCCGAGGCCACGCGCGACCAGATGCGCGCGCAGGCTGCCCGCGCCGAGGCACTGATGAAGAAGAGCCTCATCAGCCAGCAGGACTTCGACGAGGCGCGCGCCAATGCCCGCCAGGCCGAGGCCGACGTCGCCGCCGCCCGCGCCACGCTCGACCTGCACAAGCTCAACCTCGCGCTCGCCACGGTGCGCGCGCCGATCTCCGGCCGCATCGGCCGCGCCCTCGTCACCGAAGGCGCGCTGGTGGGGCAGGGCGAGACCACGCCGCTGGCGCTGATCCAGCAGCTCGACACCGTGTACGCCAACTTCTCGCAGTCCAGCGTCGAGCTGCTGAAGCTGCGCCAGGCCCTCGAGAGCGGCAAGCTCAAGCGCGCCGGCGACAAGGCCGAGGTGACGCTGCTCATGGAGGACGGCAGCGAGTATCCGCAGAAGGGCCGCCTGCTCTTCTCCGACCTCGCCGTGGATCCGTCCACCGGCAGCATCAGCCTGCGCGCCGAGTTCCCCAACCCGAAGCGCCTGCTGCTGCCCGGCATGTACGTGCGCGTGCGCATGGCGCAGGCCGTGGCCAGCAACGCCATCACCGTGCCGCAGCGCGCGCTGCAGCGCGGTCCGCAGGGCGCCTTCGTGATGCTGGTCAAGGACGGCAAGGTCGCGGTGCAGCCGGTGGAGACCGGCGCCGCGCAGGGCGATCGCTGGGTGGTGCAGAGCGGGCTGGCCGGCGGCGAGCAGGTGATCGTCGAGGGACTGCAGAAAGTGCAGCCCGGCATGCCGGTAACGGCCGTGCCTTTCGGCGCCGCGCCGCAGGCACCGGCCGGTGCCCCGGGCGCCGGAAAATGACGCATTTCCCTCTCCCACCGGGAGAGGGCCAGGGTGAGGGGAAGCCGGCGTAGGCCTTTGGTGTATTCCCCTTACTCCAACCCTCTCCCGGTGGGAGAGGGAGTAGTCGTCAAACACAATTCAGAATTCAAAATAAGAGACTGCGTCCATGGCCAGCTTCTTCGTTGACCGTCCCGTCTTCGCCTGGGTGCTTGCGCTCATCATCGCGCTGGCCGGCCTGCTTTCGCTGCGCGGCCTGCCGGTGGCGCAGTACCCGTCCATCGCGCCGCCCTCCATCGCGGTGTCGACCATGTATCCCGGCGCCTCGGCACAGACCCTGGAAGACACGGTGACGGCCGTCATCGAGCAGGAAATGAACGGTGCGGAAGGCCTGCAGTACGTGTACTCGACCTCGGATGCCTCGGGGGCCGCCAGCGTCACGCTGACCTTCGTCCCGGGCACCGATCCGCGCCTCGCCAGCGTGGAGGTGCAGAACCGCCTCAAGCGCGTCGAGTCGCGTCTGCCGGCGGAGGTGCGCCAGCAGGGCCTGCGCGTCGAGAAGACCGTCAACAACTTCCTGATGTTCATCATCCTGAAGGCCACCGAAGACGGCCTCAGCCGCACCGACCTCGCCAACTACGCCAACTCCAACATCATCGACCAGGTGCGCCGCGTCGAGGGCGTGGGCGACGTCATGCTGTTCGGCTCCGAGTACGCGATGCGCATCTGGGTCGATCCGGCGAAGCTGACCGGCCTCAACCTGACCGCCACCGACGTGGTGAACGCGCTGCGCGACCAGAACGTGCAGGTGGCCGGTGGCGCCCTCGGCAGCCTGCCCTCGGTGCCGGGCCAGCAGCTCAATGCCAGTATCGTGGTGCCGGCCTCGCGCCTGTCCGATCCCGAGCAGTTCCGCAACATCATCCTGCGCGCCAGCCCGGGCGGCTCGGTGGTGCGCCTCGGCGAAGTTGCGCGCGTCGAGCTGGGCGCCGCCGATTACTCCGTGGAGGCGCGCCTGAACGGCAAGCCCGTGGCCGGCGTCGGCATCAAGCTGGCGCCCACTGCCAATGCACTCGCCACCGCGGCCGGCGTGCGCGAGAAGATGGACGAGCTCAAGGGCTTCTTCCCCAAGGGCATGGATTACGAGATCCCCTACGACACCACGCGCTTCATCAAGATATCCATCCAGGAAGTGATCAAGACGCTGGTCGAGGCCATCATCCTCGTCTTCCTCGTCATGTACCTCTTCCTGCAGAACCTGCGTGTCACCATCGTGCCGACCGTGGTGGTGCCCATCGCGCTGCTCGGCACGCTGGCGGCGATGTACGCCTTCGGCTTCTCGGTGAACGTGCTCACGCTGTTCGGCATGGTGCTGGCCATCGGCATCCTGGTCGATGACGCCATCGTGGTGGTGGAGAACGTCGAGCGCATCATGAGCGAGGAAGGCCTGCCGGCGCGCGAGGCCACGCGCAAGGCCATGGGCCAGATCTCCGGCGCCATCGTCGGCATCACGCTGGTGCTGACCGC
>JAJNDL010000091.1 GCA_021156385.1 Moraxellaceae bacterium
GAACCCGCTGGTGCAGCGCGCCACGCGCGGCAAGCTCGCCAAGTTCAACTTCGGCGCGACGCTGCACCGCGTGGTGCGCCTGGACCTCGCCAGCGGCGTGTTCGTGCCGCAGCAGGCCACGCTGCGCCCGCAATGGGAGACCCGCCTGCCGCTGCTCCTGGAGCAGCTCGTGAAGGCGCCGGCGGTGCTGCGCGTGGCCTACATGGCGGAGACGGAGGATGCGGCGCTGGTCGAGGCGCGCGTGAAGGCCGTGAAGCGCGAGATCGCGAAACGCTGGGCCGCCGCCGGCAGCCCCTATGAACTGAGCATCGAAACGGAAGTGTTCTGGCGCACGGGCGCGCCCCCTGCCAGGAGGGCCGCGCCATGAGCCGTCCCGTGTTGCCCGCCATGCGCCTCCACCCGCTTTACCGGTCGCTGTGCCTCATGCCGAAACCCTTCACCCTTGCCGCCATGCTGAGCGTGGCGGCCGCGCCGGTGCTCGCCGGTGCCGACACGCCGTCCTCCGGATCGCCCGGGACGGAACGTCCCGACGCCGCCGTGCGCGAGAGCGCAGCACTCGGCGCCACCGTGGAAAAGCAGCTGCCGCTCTATGTCGAGCCGCAGCGCTGGCTGCAGGACCCGGCCCTCTACGAGCAGAACCGCGGCGATCGCATCGAGACGCAGCAGGTGAAGGAGAAAGTGGTCCGCACCGTCAAGCTTGCCAATGTCGTGCCGCCCATCCATTACGGCTCGGGCGAGGCGGAAATCCCCGCCCACTATGTCGACCTGCTGCGCGACGTGCTGGCGCGCATGCAGGGCCGGCGCAACGTGCGCCTGCACTTCCTCGGCCATTCCGACAACGCGCAGCTGCGCCGCGCGCTGCTGGCCCGCTACGGCGACAACGTCGGCCTCTCGCGCGAGCGTGCCGGCACCGCCGCCGAATATTTCAAGAAGGCGCTGGGCCTGCCGGCGGAGTCCATCTCCTTCGACGGCGCCGGCGAGGCGCAGCCCGTGGCCAGCAACCGCACCGACGCCGGCAAGGCGCAGAACCGCCGCGTGGAAGTGCAGGTCTGGTACGACGAGCTGGACGACGTGACGGTGGAGAAGGAGGTCGTCGTCACCGAGCGTCTCAACCGCGTGAAGGTCTGCCGCGTCGAGACGGTCTGCAAGCTCGATTACAAGGCCGGCCATGCCCGGCGCACGCGCGTGAAGAACCTGGTGGCGCCGCTGCGCTTCAACAGCGAAGAGTCGCCGCTGCTGCCGGAGGAGTTCCGCCAGCAGGTGCTGCGCACGCTGGAGGGCCTCGGCGACAAGCAGAACGTGGTGCTGAAGCTGGTCGGCCACACCGATAACCTGCCGCTGGCCAGCCGCGAGGAACGCATCTACGGCACGGCGCTCGGCCTCTCCAAGGCCCGCGCCCGCCGCGCCGCGCTCGCCCTGCAGGATGCGTTGAAGCTGCCGTCCGCCATGCTGGAGAGCGACGGCCGCGGCGCCAGCCAGCCGGTCGCCTCCAACGACAGCGATGCCGGCCGTGCGTTGAACCGCCGCATCGAGGTGGAGTTCTGGTACGACGACGCGCTGAAGGAGCTGCCGGAGGCGCCGCAGATGTGCCCGGAAGCCGCGCCCGCAGAAACCGTGATGCGCGTGCACGAGCCGGCCAACGGCCCCCTCCCGCCGGTGGCGATCACCGACGGCCAGCCGGTGCTGGACGCCGCCTATGCCGAGCGCCTGCGCACGGTGCTGGCGGAAGTGAAAGACAAGAGCAATGTGCGCCTGCGCTTCATCGGCCATATCGCCAACGAGCGCCTGGACCGCCGCGCCGCCATGATCTACGGCGACGACATCGGCCTCTCGGCCGCGCGGGCGCGCCGCGTCATGGAGAGCCTCGTGCCGCAGCTCGGCCTCGCGGCCGGCCAGGCCGAGTTCGAAGGCCGCGGCTATGTGCAGACCGACGACGTGGTGAACGCCGGCTTCGTGGAAGCCGCCACCTCGCGCGTCGACGTGCAGGTGGTCTACGACGAGCAGGCGCAGCTCGACGATCTCGACGGGCTGGACATCCAGCGCCTGACGCGCGAGGTCGACACCGCCAATCCCTATGCGCTCAACCTCATGCGCATCACCGTCGACGGCAAGCCGGTCGACGACCCCGCGCGTGCCGTGCCCGACGTGGAGCGCTGCGTCGACGTCGCCCTCGACAAGGCCGACGTGCAGTTCAAGTACGACAACCTGGACCTGAAGCCGCGCCTCAACGTCACCGCCTGGCCCAACACCGTGCGCTACAGCGACGACGGTGCGGGCGGCAACCGCGTGCAGTTCCGCCTCTACAGCAACTACCCGGCCTTCATCGAACGCGCGGAAGTGCGCCTCTTCGAAAGCGGCCGCTCGCTGCGCGACACGCCGCTGGCGGTGGTGCCGGTGGACCCGGCGGGGCGTGCCGAATGGCAGGCGAACTTCGCGAGTTACCAGGCGCCGGGCCGCGAGCTGAAGTACGTGCTGCGCGTCTACGATAAAAAGGGCCGCTACGACGAGACCGCGGAGCAGACGCTCTGGGTCGTGGACACGCTCTACGACAAGGCCGACGCCAGCGTTGCCGGGCAGGAACTGCTGGTCGGCTACGGCGAGAACCGCCTGGCGCAGCGCCACATTCCGCTGCACGGCGGCACCATCAAGGTCCACGGGACAAAGATCCCGGCCGGTCGCCAAGTCTTCGTCGCCGGCCGCGCCACGCCGGTGAGCGAGAAAGGCGAGTTCGTGGTGGAGGAGATCCTTCCGAACGGCCTGCACACCGTGGAAGTCGCGGTGCTGGACGGCGAGGGCAACGGCGAGCTCTTCCTGCGCGACCTGGCGCTGGAGAAGAGCGACTGGTTCACCGTCGCCATCGCCGACCTCACGGCCTCGGCCAACGACACCAACGGCCCGGCCGCGCTGCTGCAGCCGGCGGGCGGACACACCGACGACGACCTTGCCGTCGACGGCCGCCTCGCGTTCTACACGCGCGGCAAGTTCGGCAACGACTGGCAGCTCACCGCCAGCGCCGACACGCTGGAAGGCCCGGTCGAGGATATCTTCAGCAACTTCATGCAGAAGTCGCCCGACGCCCTGTTCCGCCGCATCGACCCCGACTACGCGCTGCCCACCTACGGCGACGACAGCACGGTGGAGGAGGACGCGCCCACGCTCGGCAAGTTCTACCTGAAGCTGCGCCACGACGACGACTACGGCCTCTGGGGCAACTTCAAGGTCGGCTACACCGACAACACGCTGGCCCACGTCGACCGCAGCCTCTACGGCGCCAACGTGCACTGGCAGTCGGAAGCGGTGACGGGCTTCGGCGAGAAGAAGTTCCTCATCGACGGCTTTGCCGCCGACCCCGGCACCATCGCCGGCCGCGACGAGTTCCGCGGCACCGGCGGTTCGCTCTACTACCTGCGCCACCAGGACGTGCTGCAGGGCTCGGAGCGCGTGCGCATCGAGGTGCGCGACAAGGTCTCCGGACTCGTGCTCGGCGTGAAGCACCTGACGCCGGCGCTGGACTACGACATCGACTACCTGCAGGGCCGCATCCTGCTCAACGCGCCGCTCTCCGCGACCAGCGCCGACGGCCTGCTGGTGGCGAGCGAGGCCGGCAGCGGCAACGAGGTCTACCTCGTCACGCGCTACGAGTATTCGACGGGCTTCGACGACGTCGGCAATCTGTCCGCCGGCGGCCGCCTGCACTACTGGGTGGGCGATGTCCTGAAGATCGGCCTCACCGCCAGCGACAGCAGCGAGGCCGGCAACGCTAGCCGCCTCGCCGGCACCGACCTCACCCTGCGCAAGAGTGCGCAGACCTGGGTCAAGGCGGAACTCTCGCAGAGCGAAGGCGAGGGCAGCACGGCCTTCCTGTCGCAGGACGGCGGCTACAACTTCGGCCAGGCACCGAGCGGCGCGTTGCCGGGCGCGGCGGAAAACCTCTCGGCCGAGGCGTCGCGCTTCGAAGCGAGCATCGACCTGAAAGACGTGCATGCCAAGGCGAAAGGCACGCTGACCGCCTACCAGCAGAGCGTGGAGGCGGGCTTTACGGCGCCCGGCCAGATCACGCCGAAGGATACCGAGCAGGTCGGTGCCGCCCTGCAGCTGCCGGTGACGGACAAGGTCGGCCTGCGCGCACGCCTGGACAGCAAGGAGCAGACGCAGGGCGTTGCCACCGATGCCGCCGAGCTCAATGTCGATTACCGCGTGAACGAACGCTGGCAGCTGAGCTCCGGCCTGCGCCAGGAAAGCCGCGCCGACCACTCGCCCGTGGTGCCGCTGACGCAGGTGCAGGGCGACCGCAGCGACCTGGTGCTGCGCGCCGACTACGACTCGAAGGCACGCTGGAGCGCCTACGGTTTCGTGCAGGACACGGTGGCCTCCAACGGCAACCAGGAAGACAACGGCCGCGTCGGCGCCGGCGGCGCCTGGCGCGCCACCGACCGCCTCAAGGTCAGCGGCGAGGCCTCCGGCGGCGATCTCGGCATGGCCGCGAAAGCCGGCACCGAATACCTCGTCTCCGACCGCAGCAACCTCTACCTGAACTACGCGCTGGAGAACGAGCGCAGCGACAACGGCGTGCGCGCGCAGCGCGGCAGCGCCAGCACCGGCGTCCGCTCGCGCTGGTCCGATACCACCAGCGTCTACCTGGAAGAAAAGTACACGCACGGCGATGTGCCCACCGGCCTCACGCACGCCACCGGCATCGACCTCGCGCCCAACGACCGCTGGAACTACGGCGCCAGCCTCGATGTCGGCACGCTGCGCGACAACCTCACCGGCGCCGAACTGGAGCGCCAGGCGCTGGGCCTGAAGGCGGGTTATTCGCACCAGGCCGTCACCTTCGCCACGCAGTGGGAAGTACGCCTCGACGACCGCGAGAATCCCGATCTTTCACGCGAGGAGCGCACCACCTGGCTGACGCGCAACAGCGTGAAATACCAGGTCACGCCGGACTGGCGCCTGATCGGCAAGCTGAATCTGTCGGAGAGCAAAAGCTCGCTGGGCGAGTTCTACGACGGCAATTTCCTGGAAGCCGTGCTGGGCTACGGCTACCGCCCCGTCGCGCACGACCGCCTGAACGCGCTGCTGAAGTACACCTACTTCTACAACCTGCCGGCGGCGGACCAGGTGACCATCGAGAACACCGCGGCCGAGTTCGTGCAGAAGAGCCACATCGCCTCGCTTGATACGGTCTACGACCTCACGCCGCGCTGGAGCGTGGGCGGCAAGCTCGCCTACCGCCTGGGGCAGGTGAGCCAGGACCGCGCCAATCCGCAGTTCTTCGACAGCCGCGCCAGCCTCGTCATCCTGCGCGCCGACTGGCACGTGATCCGGCACTGGGACGCCGTGGTGGAAGCGCGCCAGCTCGACCTGCCGGATGCCGGCGACAGCAGGAGCGGCATGCTGGTGGCGGGCTACCGCCACCTCAACGACCACGTGAAGTTCGGCGCCGGCTACAACTTCACGACCTTCTCGGACGACCTCACAGACCTGAGCTACGACCACCAGGGCTTCTTCATCAACCTCGTGGGCAAGTTGTAAGAGGGTACCCCCGCAGGTTTTCCGCCCTGGTTGCGACGAGAGGATGATTGTCCGTGGTCGTGCCCTGCCGCTGCAGGGCAGAAACCGCTGTACCGCTTCCGCCCTGCGGCTCCCTTGCGAAGGGCGCCCTGTCCGCCAACGAAAAGGCCCGCATCCGCGGGCCTTTTCATTCAGTCGCCGGAACCTGTTCAGGCCGGCCGGGGAGATCGGCGTTGCGGCAGGAGCGGCATCGCCATTCTCAAGCCGCCAAGCGCTTCAGCCCGCGGTCGCGAGCCGCATCTGTGCCGCCAGGTCGCGCTTGGTGCGCGCCAGCTTGGCGGCATAGAGGTTGTCGTCCGCCAGCTTGAGCAGGGCGGCGGCATCGCCGCGGGCATCCTCGGCAATGCCGGTGCTCATGGTGATGGCGAAGGCTTGCCCGTGGCTTTCGAAGGA
>JAJNDL010000092.1 GCA_021156385.1 Moraxellaceae bacterium
TGGCCGAGGCGCTCGCCGAGGCCGAGGCGGCCGAGCAGGGCGGCGGCGCGCGCATGGCGCTCCTCGCGGCTGCGCCCGGCGTAGATGGCCGGCACTTCCACGTTGGCCAGCGCGGAGAGGTCGCCGAGCAGCTGGTAACGCTGGAAGATGAAGCCGAAGTATTCGCGGCGCAGGGCGGCGAGTTCGTCGGCGTCGAGTTGCGCGGTGTCGCGGCCGGCGACGCAGTAGCTGCCGCGCGTGGGCCGGTCCAGGCAACCGAGGACGTTCATCAGCGTCGACTTGCCGGAGCCGGAGGCGCCGACGATGGCGACCATCTCGCCGGCCTCGATGGCGAGGTCGACGTCCTTCAGCACCGTCACGGTGTCCTCGCCGGAAGCGAACTCGCGGCTGAGGTTGCGGACCTCGAGCAGCGCCGCCATCAGCGCGGTCCCATCATCGACTGGGCGCGGCGGCGGTCGCGCTCGCTCATCTCGGGTTTCTCGCCGGGCTTCGTCTCGCCCAGCACGACCTGCTCGCCTGCCTTCAGGCCCTCGAGGATCTGCGCGGTGACGTTGTTATTGAGGCCGACGCGCACCTTGCGCTCGACGGGCCGGCCATCGGCGCCGACCACGCGCACGACGTAGCCGCCCTTGCCGTCGCGGCCTTTCCTTGCCTTGCCGCCCTTGCCGGATTTCTCGCCGTCGCCCATGCCGGTGTTGCTGCCGCGCTTGCCGTCCTGGCGGCCCTTGCCGCGCTCCAGCGCCATGGCCGGCACGCTGAGCGCGTCCTTCACCTCGGCGAGCACGATGTTGACCTGCGCCGTCATCGCGACGCGCAGCTTGCCGTCCGGGTTCTCCACGTCGAAGAGGCCGTTGTAGTAGACCGCCGCGGCCTGCGTGGCCGAGGCGCTGTTGCTGTTCGATTCCTGGCTTTCCGACTCCGGTGCCGGCTCGATGGCGCGCAGCGTGCCGTAGTAGCGCTGCTCGGGTTCGCCGAGGATGGTGAAGTAGACCTTCTGGCCTTCGCGCACGCGCGGCACGTCGGCTTCGGAAATCTGTGCCTTCACCGTCATCACGCTGGTGTTGGCGAGCTTGAGGATGGTGGGGGCCTGCAGGCCGGCGCTCACGGTCTGGCCTTCCTGGGTGACGATGGCGACCACGGTGCCGTCGATGGGCGCGGTGAGCTGGGTATAGCCGACGTTGAGGCGGGCGGTGTCGACCGCGACCTCGGCCTGGGCGATCTGGGCGTCCAGCGCGGCGAGTTCTGCCTGCTGCGCCTCGAAGGTGGCCTCGGCAGACTCGAACTCGGCGCGCGAGGTGGCGTCCTGCTCGACCATCAGCTTCTGCCGCTTCAACTCCAGCCCGGATTTCTTCAGCGCGGCGAGCTTGGCGGCGCGTTGCGCGCGCACGGTGCGCAATGCCGACTCCTTGTCGCGCAGCGCGTTGCGCTGCGGCAGCGAATCGATCTCGGCGATGAGCTGGCCTTTCTTCACCCGGTCGCCGAGGCGGACCCTCAGCGACTTCAGCTGGCCCGAGACCTGGGCGCCGACGCTGACTTCCTGGAAGGCCTCCAGCGTGCCGCTGGCGAGCACGGTGTCCTCGATGTCGGTGCGCGTGACCTCGGCGGTGACGAGCTGCGGCGCGGGTTCGCCGCGCAGGGCGTGCCAGAGCAGCAGGCCGGCGGCGAGCACGAGCAGGGCGAGGAGGGGGTAGCGGAAGCGTTGCGGGATCTGGCGGAGCATGGCGACGGAACCTGTTTCGTTGCGCCAATGGTAGGGGGGCAATGTGACGCGAGTGCGGGGCAAAAAAGGAGAAATTGTGAAGCCGGGCCGCGCAGGGCGCGCCGCCCGGCCCGGGAGAGGTCAGGCTTCGGCGGCCTGTTCTGCGGCCACGGCGGCACGGCGCGTTGCGCGCCGCTTGCTCCACCACATGTAGAAGCCGCTGCAAGCCAGGAACAGCAGGGTCAGGCCCATGACGTCCTGCCATACCCATTCGGCCTTGCCGGTGAACAGGGCCTTGCCGGTGTGCAGGTCGTGCACGAGCTGGGCCAGCGTGACCTCGGTCGGCGCATCGGATTTCGGCAGCGCGGCGAGGGCCGGTGCCAGGGCGGACTGCAGCGGTTCCCAGCTGGCGCCGCCGTCGCGGCTCACCTGCGGGCCCTTGCCGCGCAACATGGCGGTCAGCGTCTGTGCATCGCCGTTGGCCTGCAGCACGGGGCCCTTGAGGATCTTTTCCCACTCGCCCTGCGTTTCTTTCCACAGCCCCTGCTGGCTGACGCCGAGCACGCCCTGTGGTGTCACCACCAGGCTGCGGATGTCTTCCTGCGCCAGCGCCGGCACGACCTGCGCGACGCCGTTTTCCACGCGCACCACGCCCTGCGGCGCCAGTACCCACCAGACGCCGCCGGATGGCGCGGCGCTGCGGAGGACGGGGCCGCCACTCTCGCCGTAGCCGGGCAGCCAGCCCACCGGCACGCGGATCTCGCGGAAGCCCAGCGACGGGCCGTGCGCGAAGAGCACGCCGGTGACGGCGATGATCAGGAAGGGCAGGAGGAGGGCGATGGCCAGCCAGGCATGCCAGCGGCGGGGCCAGTTTAGGAGCTTGCGCATGGGTCGGTCCTTGCGATGGTGACCGGCGCCGTTGCTGCGTCCGCGATGCAGCGCCGGCGCCGCTCAGTGGCGAAAAAAATCGGGAGGCTGCGGCACAGCCGGCGGGCTTACACCTCCGCCCACATGCGCAGCAGGTTGTGGTAGCTGCCGATGAGGCGGGTCCGCGCCTGCTCGTCGGCGCCGGTCTGGTTGAGGCGCTGGATGGCGGTATCGAGCTCGAACAGCAGCGCGCGCTGCGCATCGTCGCGCACCATGCTCTGGATCCAGAAGAAGGAGGCGAGGCGGGTGCCGCGCGTCACCGGCGTCACGCGGTGCAGGCTGGTGGACGGGTAGACGATCATGTCGCCGGCCGGCAGCTTCACGGCGTGGCGGCCGTAGGTGTCCTCGATCTGCAGCTCGCCGCCGTCGTACTCGTCCGGATTGGCGAAGAAGAGCGTGGCGGAAACGTCGGTGCGGAACTTGATGCCGCTGCCCGGGATCAGGCGCACGGAGTTGTCGACGTGCAGGCCGAAATGCTCCTCGCCTTCGTAGCGGTTGAACATCGGCGGATACACGCGCGCGGGCAGTGCCGCGCTGATGAACATGGGATGGCGCTCGATCGCCGCGAGGACGAGGTTGCCGAGCTCCTGCGCCACCGCGCTGCCTTCCGGCAGCTGGCGGTTCTGCTTCACCACCGCGCCCTGGTAGCCGGCCGTGACGCGGCCGTCGACCCAGTCCGCCGCCTCCAGGCGCGCACGGCAATGCGCGACCTGTTCGGGTGTCAGCACGTTCGGGACATGCAGCAGCATGGCATCACCTCGAATCAAAAAAGCGCCTGCCCCGGGAACAGGGCAGGCGCAAGGTCACCCACAGGGTGGTGAGTGTCAGAAGCGCCAGGTGCCGGTGAGGATCCAGCGCGTGCCCATCGCCTGCGTGGCACGGCCCTGCGACGCGACCTCGTAGTAGCGTTCGTCGTTCAGGTTCTGCACGTTGAGGCGGACGTCATACGAGGGCTGCAGGAAGGCCAGCATGGCATCCATGCGCACATAGCCGTCGGTCTCGGCGCTCTCGAAGTTGTTCACGAAGCGGTCGGAGGAGCCGACGGCACCGGCGCCCACCTGCCACTCCGGCGTGAGGCGGTAGGTGTTCCACAGCGTCGCGCTGTGGCGCGGCGTGTTCTGGTAGTCGCGACCCTTGGAAATGCGGCCGGCGCTGATGCCGGTACCGACATCGCGGGATTCCAGCACTTCGCTGTTGAGGAAGGTGTAGCCGCCGATGATCTGCCAGTCCGGCGTGACCTGACCCATGATGCTGGTCTCGAAGCCGTCGACACGGATGTTGCCGTCCAGCGTCTGCGCGGCGCTCGGGCCGGTGCGGGCATTGGTCTTCTCCACGCGGAACACGGCGGCGTTCACCACCACGGCTTCTTCGGCGAGGCTCCACTTGCCGCCGAGCTCGTAGGAGCGGTTTTCTTCCGGCTCCAGGCTCACCGAACCGCTGCTCTGCGTGACGGCTTCGGCGGACGGATTGAACGACGTGCCGTAGGAGATGTAGTAGCTCTGCGCCGGCGTCGGCTGGAAGATCAGGCCGGCGCGGGTCGACAGCATCTCGTCGGTGCTGGACATGGCGGGCGCCAGCGCCGTCAGCGAGGTGTACGGGGCCGGAAGGGTGAAGTTCTGGTTGTAGCTGTCGGCCTCGAAGTGGTCGAAGCGCAGGCCGGCCACGAACTTCCACTGCTCGCCGAGGTCGATCTGGTCGTTGATGAAGACGGCCGCCGTGAAGGCTTCGGTGTCGGTGGTCTGGCCGCGCACCGGCGTGCCCGGACGCGGGCCGTTGACGGGCGCGTCCAGCGTGGTGGTGCTGGCAGTGGGCCAGACGTGGCGGACGAAGCGATACTTGTCCTGGCCGACCTCGAGGCCGGCGATCAGGGTGTGCTTGACGGCGCCTTCGCCGAAGCGCGCGGTGATGTCGGTCAGGTTGAAGAGCGCGGTGTCGGTGACATCGCGGTCGCGGTCCTGGCGCGGCGCCTGCAGGCAGTTGAGCGGAACCGTGCTGACCGCGCCCATCGAGGTGAAGCTGCTACAGCTGCCGGTGGAAACGACGGTCACGCTGCCGAGCGGCGTCGGCTGCGCGTTGGTCTTCACCTGGCTGAACTGCGTCTGGTTGCGCAGCGTGACCTTGTCGGTGAGCTTGTGGCGGATGCCGAGCGTGACGACGTCGATGTCCTGGTCGAAGTGGTCCGTCGAATAGCCGTAGAAGCGGTTGCCGATGTCGACCGGCTGGGCCACGCCGCCGGTGCGGGCGGGCAGCACCGGGCCGCCGTAGTCGGGCACTTCGCGGTTGCGCTGTGCCAGCGCGGAGAGAGTGATCTCGGTCGGGGTGCCGATGCCGAAGCGGATGGAGGGCGCCACGCCGAAGCTTTCCTTCTCGATCTGGTCGCGCTCGAAGCCGATGTCCTGCCAGAAGGCAGCGACGCGGGCGGCGGAAGTTTCCGAAAGCTTCTTGTTGGTATCGAAGGTGGTGCGGTAGTAATCGTCGGTGCCGACGCTGACGCTGATCTCGGACTTGTCCTTGAGGCCCGGGCGCTTGCTGACCTGGTTGATGACGCCGCCGGTGGAACCGCGGCCGAACAGCATGGAGGCCGGGCCCTTCAGCACTTCCACGGCTTCCAGGGCAAACACGTCGCGCGAGTACTGGCCGCGGTCGCGGAAACCGTCGAGGAAGAGGTCGGTACGCGCCGAGAAGCCGCGCAGGTTGATGCTGTCACCGATGTTGCCGCCTTCGCCGGCGGAGAGGGTGATGCCGGGCACGTTGCGCAGCGCTTCCACGAGCGAGGTCGCGGCCTGGTCGTTGAGTACGGCCTTGTTGATCACGGTGGCGGACTGCGGCACGTCGCGCAGGTCGGCGTTCAGGCGGCCGGTCACGGCGGCGGGCGTGTAGCTGCGGTCTTCCTCGACGGCGCTGCCGGTGACGGTGACCGTGGGCAGCGCAGCGGCGGGCGCCTCGGCAGCGGGCGTTTCGGCCTTGGCGGAAGTGGAAAGGGCAGCCAGGACGGCGGCGGCAAGCGGCGAATGACGCAGGTTCATGAAGGGCTCCAGTGGCAGAACATTCCATCGTCGCCAGGGAACTGGCGCTTGATGCGGCGGCGAGTCTAAGTGATAATCGTTCTCGTTTACAACCGTATGGTGAACGTGCCTTTCCCGACAGCGCCGTCCACCGAGGCCCGAGATGCAGGAATCCCTGAGTGCCACCCCCCATCCCGGCTACCCGCTGGCCCGCTATGCGGTGCCCGTGGCGCTGGTCTGCGTCGTGCACGCCGCGGTGCTGGCGCTGCTCTGGCGGGCCGCGCCGGTCAGCGCGGCGGCGCCGCAGGTCCTCGACGTGGTGATGATCAGCGCCTCGACGTGGTGATGATCAGCGCGCCGGTGCCGGAGGTCGCTCCGCCGGCGCCAGTACCGCCGCCGAAACCCGAACCGGTGAAGCCCAAAGTGGAGCCGGTGAAGCCGAAGCCCGAGCCCGTGCTGCGCGTGCCGGCTCCCAAGCCGGTGCCGCAGGCGGTGCCGGAACCCGCCCCGGCGCCGGTCGCGCCGCCACCGGCGGCCGTGGCGCCGTCGGCCACGCCGGTCGAGGCGCCGCCGGTCGTGATCCCCCCGCGGGTCGATGCCTCCTACCGCGGCAATTTCGAACGCACCTATCCGCTCGCGTCGCGTAAGCTGCGCGAAGAAGGCACGGTGCGGCTGCGCATCTACGTGCGCGCGACGTGGTCCTGGTGAAGTCGAGCGGCTTCAGCCGGCTGGACCGCGCCGCGATGCAGGACGTCAAACGCTGGAAGCTGATCCCCGCCCGCCAGGGCAACGAACCCGTCGCGGCGTGGTACGACGCGCCGGTCGAATACAAGATGGAGTAAATGAGATGCAGGAATCCCACGGCCTTCTGGCCATGTGGTCGCAGACCGATGCACTCGGCAAGGGTGTCGCGCTGACGCTGCTGGGCATGTCCATCGTCAGCTGGTGCGTCATCGTCGTGAAGGCGTGGCGCCTGATGCAGCTGCGCCGCATGGCGGCGCAGGCGGTGCGCGACTTCTGGCATGCGCATACCTTCCGCGAG
>JAJNDL010000093.1 GCA_021156385.1 Moraxellaceae bacterium
CGCGGCGACCTGCAGGGCCTGGGCGCCGCCAGCCAGGCCCTGTTCGGCAAGGCGCCGTCCGGCCTCACCCGCAGCGAAAGCCTGCTGCTGGCGGCGCTGCTGCCAGCGCCGTCGGCACCGCCGGAACGCATCGTCCGCCGCGCCTGCGCCCTGGTGCAGGCCGGCTTTGCCGGTACCGACTGCCAGGCCGTACGCGATCTTGCCTTCCTCCACCTGAACCGGCGCCTCGCGCCGTATCCCGAAAATCCCGCGCTGGAGGCTCTGGGCGCGCAGCTGCTGCGCGAGCCCGGGCTCGTGCTGCGCAGTTCCCTGGACGCGACGCTGCAGCGCGAAGCCGCAGCCGCGCTCGTCGCCCAGCTGGCGCAGTTGCACGCGCGCCACGTCGATGCTGGTGCCGTGCTGGTGCTGGACAACGCCAGCGGCGAGGTGCGCGCCTACGTGGCGAATGCCGGAGCGGTCGCAGAGTCGCGCTTCGTCGACGGCATCCGCGCGTTGCGCCAGGCGGGGTCGACACTCAAGCCCTTCCTGTATGCCCAGGCCTTCGAGAAGCAATACCTGACCGCCGCCTCCGTGCTCGAGGATGTGCCGGTCGCGCTGCCGGCCGCCGGCGGAATCTACGCACCGCAGAACTACGAGAAGGACTTCAAGGGGCCGGTGAGTGCGCGCGTGGCCCTGGCGGGCTCGCTCAATGTGCCGGCGGTGCGGGTGCTCACCCTGGTCGGCGTCGAGGATTTCTGGACGACGCTGCGCGCCACCGGCTTTGCCAGCCTCACCGAAGCGCCGGACTTCTACGGCTACGCACTGGCACTGGGCTCGGCGGACGTGACGCTGTGGAGCCTGGCCAACGCCTACCGCATGCTGGCCAACCGCGGCCTGTATTCGGACGCCGGTTTCGTGCCGGGCGAAGCACACGCGGCGCACCGGGTGTTCTCGCCGGAGACGGCCTTTCTCGTCGCCGACATCCTCGCCGACCGTGGCGCGCGCGCCGTCACCTTCGATTTCGAAAATCCGCTCGCGCTGCCGTTCCGCGCGGCGGTGAAGACCGGCACCAGCAAGGACATGCGCGACAACTGGTGCATCGGCTTCTCGGCGCGCCACACCGTCGCGGTCTGGGTGGGGAACCTCGACGGCGCGCCCATGCGCGACGTGTCCGGCATCACCGGCGCCGCCCCAGTCTGGGCGGCGGTCATGCAACATCTCGACGGCCAGCGCTTCCATGCCGGCGACGAGGCCGCGCCGCCGGCGGGCCTGCTGCGCCGCCGCGTGAGCTTCTCCGGCCTGGCCGAGCCGGCCCGCGAGGAGTGGTTCGTGGCCGGCACCGAGATGCAGCGCGTCGACTACGTGCCCAACGTCGCCACACGGATCCTGTATCCGGCCGACGACGCCGTGATCGCCGTCGACCCCGACATTCCGGCACCGCGCCAGCGCGTCCGCTTCCGGGCCGAGCTGGCGGGCGCGGGCGGCGAATGGTGGCTGGACGGGCGCCGGCTCGGGCCGGCCGGAAACCTGGACTGGCTGCCGGTGGCCGGGAGCCATCGCCTGCAACTGCGCGACCGTGCCGGCAACAATCTTGATTCGGTGCGTTTCATCGTGCGCGGCCGCCCGGGCCGACGCTGAAGCGCCGGCGTTTTTCCGCTACCCTGCCCGGCAGGTTTGCAAAGGAGTCTTCCATGGCCACGGCCCGCCGTTTCGACCTCGTCCTCTTCGGGGCCACCGGATTCACCGGTGGCCTCGTTGCCGATTACCTGGCAGCTGCATCGCGTCGGGAATCGTTCCGCTGGGCCATCGCCGGGCGCGATGTAGGCAAGCTGGCGCGCGTCCGCAATCGCGTTGCGGCCGTAGCCGGTGCAAGCGTGCCGGAAATCCTCGAAGCGGATGCCGGAGACGATGCATCGATGGCGGCACTGGCGGCTGCCGCGACGGCGGTGATCACGACGGTCGGCCCCTATGCGCGTTATGGCGAGCCGCTGCTGCGCGCCTGTGCGGAGAACGGCACGCACTACACCGACCTCACCGGCGAGCCGCAATTCGTGCATCGCATGCGCGAACGCTACGACGACGTCGCCCGGCGCACCGGCGCCCGCATCGTCAACAGCTGCGGCTTCGAAAGCATTCCGCCCGACCTCACCGTGCTGCTGGCATTGCAGGAACTGCGCAGGCGCGTCGGCGACAAGGTCTTCGACAGCGCGGACGTGGTGGTGAAAGGCGGGGCCGAAGGCGGCGGCGGTTTTTCCGGCGGCACCTGGCACTCCGCCATCCTTGCCATGGCGAGCGCGCGCGAGTGGTGGCTCCAGCGTCCTGCCGAGCCGCGCGACAGCGTCCATGCCGTGAAAACGCCATTTTTCCACGAGCGTCACTGGCAACGCTGGGCAGTGCTGATGCCCACCATCGATCCCGAGGTCGTGCGGCATACGGCACGCGTGCGCGGCGATTACGGCCACACCTTTTCCTACGGCCACTATCTCGTGATGAAGAATCCGGCGGCGCTGGCCGCACTCGTTGCCGGCGTCGGCGGCATCTTCACGCTGGCGCAGTTCGGGCCGACGCGGCGCTGGCTGCTCGGACGCCGTGCCCCGGGCGAAGGCCCGAGCGCCGGGC
The DNA here is from genome assembly GCA_021156385.1 of Moraxellaceae bacterium. Classification (GTDB taxonomy): domain Bacteria; phylum Pseudomonadota; class Gammaproteobacteria; order Pseudomonadales; family Moraxellaceae; genus UBA2031. The sequence continues at coordinate 2,599 of JAJNDL010000093.1, forward strand.
AGCGCGAGAAAGGCTGGTTCAACATGCATGTCACGGCGAGCGCTGCCGGCCTCACCGTGGTTGCGAAGATGAGCGGCGGCGATCCCGGCTACGGCGACACCGCCAAGATGCTGGCCGAAGCCGGACTCTGCCTCGCCCTCGACGGCAACCTTCCGCCTGCGGCCGGCGTCATTACCCCGGCTGCGGCGATGGGCGAGACGCTGTTCCCACGTCTCGTGCGCGCCGGCCTGCGCATGGAACTCCGCTGACGGCCCCCTCATGAGCGAACTCGAACTGCTGCGCCCCGACTGGCCGGCTCCTGCCAATGTCCATGCGGTCGTGACGACGCGTGCCGGAGGCGTCAGCCTCGCGCCTTGGGATAGCCTCAATCTCGGCCTCCATGTCGGCGACGATCCCGTCCATGTGCAGGAGAACCGTGCGCGCCTGCTTGCGGCCCTGCAACGCATCGCGCCGGCGGACGCACCCCAGTGGCTGAACCAGGTACATGGGACCGTCGTGGTCGAGGCCGCGCCGGATGCCGCACGGCGCCGGCAGGGTGTGCCCGATGCGGACGCCGTCTTCACGACATGTCCGGACACTCCCTGCGTCGTCATGACGGCCGACTGCCTGCCGGTCTTCTTCTGCAACCGGCAGGGCACGCAGGTGGCCGTTGCGCACGCCGGCTGGCGCGGACTCTGCGATGGCGTGCTGGAGGCAACCCTCGCGAAATTCCTGCAGCCGGGCGATGTCCTGGCGTGGATGGGCCCGGCCATCGGTCCCGCGAATTTCGAAGTGGGTGGCGAGGTCCGCGAGGCCTTCGTGGCAAAGCATGCGGCAGCGGCCGCGCATTTCGTTCCGAGCGCCAATGCCGGCCGCTGGCTGGCGGATATCTACGGGCTGGCAGGCTTGCGCCTGCAGGGCGCAGGTATCGGTGCAATCCATGGCGGCGGCCTCTGCACCGTCGCCGACGCCGCGCGTTTCTATTCCTACCGCCGTGACGGACGCACCGGACGCATGGCCTCGGTGATCTGGCTGTCCTGAACCAAAGGCGGTGGCCCGGCCAGCCACGCTGCCTCCGGCGCGGCCGGGCCGCTCCTGAGGGCCGCCTTCCTCCCGCGTCCTGGAATTTCCTCTCTCTTTTCATGACCTGGATCAGCACCGGTCTCCGGCCGGCATCCTTGAATTAGCGCGTACGGCCCCTATACCTATCGCAAGCAACCGATTCATTGCCGAGGAAACCCATGCGCTTCGATCGCCTGACCGCCAGACTCCAGGAAGCCGTGGCCGATGCCCAGTCGATGGCCATCGGCCGGGACAATACCGCCATCGAGCCGGCGCACCTGCTTTCCGCGCTGCTGGAGCAGCAGGGTGGTGGCATGCGTCCACTGCTCGCGCAGGCAGGTGCCGACCTGGGGCAGCTCTCCGCCGGGCTCGAGCGCCACATCGAAAACCTGCCGCGCATCAGTAATCCCACCGGCGAGGCGCATGTCAGCCCCGAGCTGAACCGCACCTTCAATCTCGCCGACAAGCTGGCGCAGCAGCGCGGCGACCAGTTCATCGCCAGCGAACTCGTATTGCTGGCCTTTTTCGATGCCAATACCGAAGTCGCGAAACTGCTGCAGAAATCCGGTGTGCAACGCCAGACACTGGCCAAGGTCATCGACCAGGTGCGGGGAGGAGAAGCCGTGAAGGACCAGAACGCCGAGGAAAACCGCCAGGCACTGTCGAAGTACACCATCGACCTCACGGCGCGTGCTGCCAGCGGCAAGCTCGATCCCGTGATCGGGCGAGACGACGAGATTCGCCGCACCATCCAGGTGCTGTCGCGTCGCACCAAGAACAATCCCGTGCTGATCGGCGAGCCCGGTGTCGGCAAGACCGCCATCGTCGAGGGCCTGGCGCAGCGCATCGTCAACGGCGAGGTGCCGGAAGGCCTGCGCAGCAAGAAGGTGTTGTCGCTGGACATGGGGGCGCTGATTGCCGGTGCGAAATTCCGCGGCGAGTTCGAGGAGCGCCTGAAGGCCGTGCTCAACGAGCTGGCCAAGCAGGAAGGCAGCATCATCCTGTTCATCGACGAGCTGCACACCATGGTCGGCGCCGGCAAGGCCGAGGGCGCCATGGATGCCGGCAACATGCTGAAGCCGGCGCTGGCGCGTGGCGAGCTGCATTGTGTCGGCGCCACCACGCTGGACGAATACCGCCAGTACATCGAGAAGGATGCCGCGCTGGAGCGTCGCTTCCAGAAAGTGCTGGTGGACGAGCCGTCCGTGGAAGACACCATCGCCATCCTGCGCGGCCTCAAGGAGCGCTACGAGGTGCACCACGGCGTCGACATTACCGACCCGGCCATCATCGCGGCGGCCAGGCTGTCGCACCGCTACGTCACCGACCGCAAGCTGCCGGACAAGGCCATCGACCTCATCGACGAGGCGGCCTCGCGCATCCGCATGGAGATGGACTCCAAGCCGGAAGAGATGGATCGCCTGGAGCGCCGCCTTATCCAGCTCAAGATGGAGCGCGAGGCGCTGAAGAAAGAGGAGGACGCGGCGAGCCGGCAGCGCTTCGCCCGCCTGGAGGACGACATCCACAAGCTGGAGCGCGAATACGCCGACCTGGAAGAGGTCTGGAAGGCGGAAAAGGCGTCGCTGAAGGGCGAGCAGCAATTCAAGGAAGAGCTCGAGAAGGCGCGTATCGAATTCGATGCGGCACGGCGCGCGAACGACCTGGAACGCATGGCCCGGCTGCAGTACGAAACCATTCCCGAGCTGGAGAAGCAGCTGCAGGCCGCACAATCCGCGGAGGGCAAGGAGCACACGCTGCTGCGCAACCGGGTCACGGAGGAGGAGATCGCCGAAGTCGTCTCCAAGGCCACCGGCATCCCAGTTTCCAAGATGCTGGAGGGCGAGCGCGAGAAGCTGCTGCGCATGGAGGACGAACTGCACCGGCGCGTCATCGGACAGCACGAGGCGGTGGTGGCGGTGGCGAATGCCGTGCGTCGTTCGCGCGCCGGCCTCGCCGATCCGAACCGGCCCAACGGCTCCTTCCTGTTCCTGGGCCCGACCGGTGTCGGCAAGACCGAGCTGTGCAAGGCGCTGGCGACGTTCCTCTTCGATTCCGATGACGCCATGGTGCGCATCGACATGTCGGAGTTCATGGAGAAGCACTCGGTGTCGCGCCTGATCGGTGCGCCGCCGGGCTATGTCGGCTACGAGGAGGGCGGCTACCTGACCGAGGCCGTGCGCCGTCGTCCCTACAGCGTGGTGCTGATGGATGAAGTCG
>JAJNDL010000094.1 GCA_021156385.1 Moraxellaceae bacterium
GACGAGAACAACGCGCGCCTGGTGCTGGCCCTGCACGTGGACGAGCGCGGCCGCATCAGCGACCTCGGCCAGACCAGCCTGCAGTGCGGGACGGGGGAGATGTAGCGGCCTTTGCTGCAGGCGCACCGATGCGGAGGCCTGCACGGCATGCCTCCGCATCGGTCAGTTACCCTTCGCGCAGTCGGCATTAAAGGCCGCAATACCTTGCAGGCCATTTAGCCAATCCTGCCTACACCAGCATCTTGCGGATCAGCGCCTCGCACGTCGCCTGGTCCATGTAGCGCGGCACCGCATAGCTGAGATGCGCTTCATGCAGCGCGGCTTCCGCGATGCCGGGAATGTCTTCCTCGCGCAGGTCCTTCAGCCCTTCCGGAATGCCGAAGTTCAGCTTCATCGCGCGCACGTGCGCGATGAACTTGTCGGCGAGGTCGGCATCGCGCTCGCCGCCGGTGTGCAGGCCGCTGGCACGCGCGAGGTCGGCGAGGCGGCTGGTGCACTCCGGCTTCGAGTACTCGAGCACCCAGGGCAGCACGATGGCGTTGGCCCAGCCGTGCGGCGTGTGGTAGTGCGCGCCGAAGTTGTGGGCGATGCCGTGCACGTAGCCCAGGCCGGCGCGGTTCATGGCGAGACCGGCACGGTAGGCGGCCCAGGCCATCATCTGGCGCGATTCCTCGTCGGCACCGTTCTCCATCACGCGCGGCAGGTGGCGCATGATCAGGCTTACCGCCTCCAGCGCGTACTGGTCGCTCTCCGGAATCGCGATGCGCGAGAGATAGGCCTCGACGGCGTGCGTCAGCGCATCCATGCCGGTGGCGGCGGTGCCGGCGCGCGGCAGGCCCGTCATCAGGCGGCCGTCGAGTGCGGCCATGCGTGGCACCAGCTTGTGGTCGATCACGGGCAGCTTCTTCTGCTGCACCGGATCGGAGACGACGGCACCGACGGAGACTTCCGAGCCGGTGCCGGCGGTGGTCGGGATGCAGTAGATCGGCAACGGCGCGTGCGCGACCTTGAAGAAGCCGGTCATGTCCCACACCGGCTTGTCGTTGGTGGCGCGCGCCGCGACGATCTTGGCGCAGTCCATCGCGGAGCCGCCGCCGACGGCGAGCACGGCCTTGCAGCTGTGCTGCTTGAGCAGCGCCAACGCTGCCTCGCACTGCTCCACCTGCGGGTCGGGCTGCACGCCGTCGTAGACCGTCACCACGACGCCGCGCTCGCGCAGGCGCTGCACGATGGGCTCGACCAGGCCGAGCTTCACCAGCATGGCATCGGTGACGAGCAGCAGACGAGTGACGCCGGTGCCGGCGACGGCGTCGCAGAGCAGCAGCGAGGCGCCCGGCCCGGCGAAGACCTCGGGCAGGCGGATGACGAGCTGCAGCGCGGCGCCGACGTATTTGAGGCTGCCGGTAAGGCCACGGTAGAAAGTCTCTTGCAACGGAAAGGGAATGGCGCGGGTCAGGGACAGCATGGAGATCCGTTCTCGCAGAAAGGGGAAGGAGGGTCACCCGCGATGATTCACGCCCGCCCCCCGCGCCGTCCACCCCTTTTCCCCGGACCGGCTCCCGGGCAGACGTGCCGCAGCCCTCGCCGCCCGCTCAGCGGTGCCCCAGCTCCAGCACCGAAGTCGCCACCAGCGCGAAGTGCGCCCCTGCCGCGTCGAAGTCCCAGCGCTCGACCGTGCAGTGACGGCCGTGGGCGGCGGGCCGGTAACGGATCAGGTTGACGGAGTTGGGAATGCCGCTGCGCATGCGCGTCGACAGTGCGGTGCCGGCCTGCACCGCCCAGAGACGGCTGTGGCCGCTGCCGGCCTGCAGCTCGCAGACATAGGGCAGGTGGATGTGCCCGCCCAGCACGAGGTCGGCGCCCGCGGCATGCCAGGCCTGCACGGCCGCGGCGTGGCCGTGCAGCAGGTTCTTCTCGTCCTGCGCCACCATGACACCGATGGGCTGGTGCACGACGACCACGCGCAACTGCTCCGGCGGAGCGGCAGCCAGCAGGTCGGCGGTGCGCCGGACCTGCGCCGCCGAGACCTCGCCGTCGATGTGGCGCCAGGGCCGCGTGGTGTTGAGCGCCACCACCAGCACGTCATCGTTGCGGAACACCGGCTCGAGCTCGGGCCCGAAGCAGCGGCAGTAGCCCGCATAGGGCGTGGCCGCGCGCGCCAGCACGTTGTAGAGCGGAATGTCGTGGTTGCCGGGGATGGCCAGCACGGCGGGCACGTGCAGGCTCTCGGCGAAGCGGCGCGCCGCCGCGAACTCGGCGCGGCGCGCGCGCTGCGTGATGTCGCCGGACCAGAGCACGGCATCGAGGTGCTCCTCGTGCGCGAGCTGCAGCAGCGCCTCCACCACCGCCGGCCGCTCGGTGCCGAAATGCGTGTCCGAGATGTGCAGCAGCACGCTCATGCCGCATGCCGCCGCGGCACGGCGGCAGCCGGCACCAGCAGGCGCAGCGGCTGCGCGGCACGCTGGAACTGCAGCGGCGTGCGCAGCCACGCCGTCTCGCCGTCGAGGCCGACCCGGATGCGGCGCACGCCCTGCTGCAGGCGCGGCGTGACCGTGAGGCAGCGGAAGGCGAGGCACTGCACCGACGGCGCCCGCCACAGCTCGCCGGCGGCGCCGCGCATGAACGTCGCCAGCCGTTCGACGAGCCCGCCCGGCGCCACGATGACGGCCACCAGCTCGCCCGCGGCGAGCGCCTCGACGCCGGGAATGCCGGTCTGCTGCAGCTGCAGCATGTTGTTGCCGACAAAGACCGTGGTGGCGCGCACCGGCGCCGCCAGTGCGTCGAACTGCACCAGCCAGGGCTGCGGCGAACGCAGCAGCGTGGCGAGACCGGCGAGCAGCGCGACAAAGCGGGAGCGGCCGAAGCGGTGCTTGAAGGCCTCGCGGTCCTCCAGCGATTGCGCGTAGAGGCCGAAGCTCGCGTTGACCGTGAAATAGCGGTCGTTGACCTGGCCGACCTGCACCGGCACCACCACGGCATCGAGCAGCGCGCGGGTGGCGGCCTCGATGTCCAGCGGAATGGCGTGCGTGCGCGCGAAATAGTTGAAGGTGCCGACGGGGATGACGCCGAGCGGCACGCCGGCCGGCAGCGCCTGCTGCACGGCGCTGCTGATGCTGCCGTCGCCACCCGCGACCACGAGCGCGCCGCGATGCTGGCGGCACAGCGCGATCGCCTCCTTCGTCACGCCCGCCATGCCCGACTGCGGCACCGGCAGCAGTTCGAAGGCACGGCCGGCCTCCTCCAGCACGCGCGTGATGGTCGCGAGGCATTCGTGCGCCGCCTGCGAGCCGGAGCCGGCGTTGTGCACGATGAAGAGCGGCATGGTGGCATCGGCCGGTTGCGCAAGCATCGGGACCCTACTCCTGCGGCGTCACGCCGGGCGGCGTTTGCCTGCAGTCTAGGCGATGCCGCCGCTGCCATTGCCGCGCTTTGTGTGGGGTTGCGCTACCGGCAATACGGCGAGTACTCGGTGAGCGGCGCGCCGGCCGGCTCGCGCTGCCGGTAGGTGACCGGCCGCCCCTCGCCCACCTTGCGGTCGGTGCTCTCCAGCAGGGCCAGGCGACAGCCGTCCTGCGTGGGCCGGATATAGGCCTCGTAACGGGCCTGCTGCAGCGGCGAGAACGTCGCGTACACGCGGCAGTTCTTCGCGCTCATGCCGGCCACGCGGTAGCCGAGCGAGAACGACAGCGGCCGGCCCGCCGCGAGCTTGGCGCTCACCGCCCCGCCCGGCTCGATCGCGGGCGTCTGCCGCCGCACCTGGCAGTCGTCGGCCTCGGCGAAGATCTCGGCCGTGCCTTCGCCGCTGCCGTCGTTGTGGAAGGTGATCTCCGCGACCTCGGGCTGCACCGGATCGCGGTAGGGCAGCGCCACGCAGCCGGCCAGCGCCAGGGCCAGCGCACCAAGCACGACAGTTTTCATAAGGTTTTCCTCTGCCGGTCACTTGCGGGAACAGCATAGGGTATCCCTGCCAAATACCCATTCCCGGCAGGGACCTCGCCGCCATGTGTAACCACTACGTGCCCGCCTCCGCCACCGCCCTGGCCCGGCAGTTCGGTGTCGCGATGCGGCACGACTACCGCCATCACGATGTCTTCCCGCGCACGCCCGGCCTCTTCATCCGCCGCGACCGCCACGCGCCCCGCTACGAGCGCGAACTCGTGGAAGGCCAGTGGGGCCTGATCCCCTGGTTCGCGAAAACCGCGCGGCTCAGCTACGCGACCAACAACGCGCGCGCGGAGGAACTGGAGGCGAAGGCGAGCTACAAGCTGCCCTGGGCGCGCAGCCAGCGCTGCCTGATTCCGGCCGAGGTGTTCTGGGAGCCCTGCTGGGAAACCGGCAAAAACGTGTGGTGGAGTTTCCGCCGCGCGGACGGCGCGGCGTTTGCGCTGGCCGGCCTGTGGAATGCCTGGGTCGACCGCAACACCGGCGCCGAGCACGAGAGCTACACCATGCTGACGGTGAACGCGGACACGCATCCGCTCTTCAGGCGCATGCACCGCCCCGACCCGAACGCGCCGCCCGAGGCGCAGGACAAGCGCATGGTCGTGGTGCTGGAGGCGGAGGCTTGGGACGAATGGCTGGAGGCGCCGCCAGAGCACGCGCGGGCCTTGATCCGGCAGGCACCGGCGGAGATTTTTGACGCCGCGCCGGACCCGGGGCGGAAGCAGCGCTAGGGCCGGACAGGCACGCGACCGGCGTCGATCCGCCCGTATCTGCAACATCGCGACCGGCAGGTTCAAGCCGTTTTCCTTTCCTTCTTTTCAATTGGCCCGTCACCGCCATGTAGCGATGTGTCGCAGGATTGCCGCCCTTTTTCCGTTTGCGCATGCACTGCACATTTCTCTCTTGCCGATTACACCCCGCAATTCCAGCAACGAATGATTCGCGCGACAGTGACGGTTTTTACGAATCAATACGCGGGCTGACATGATTTCCTTGTTACGGCAACGCACTGTTCTGTCGGACCTAATGCACAGGCATTAGCGCTTCGCATGGAAAGTTCGACTCATGTAATCAGGAGATTCGTGATGAGCATGCAATGGACTGCGCGGGCCACGCTGCTGGCCTTGGCCATCGCCGCCCTCGGCGGCTGCAACGACGACAGCAGCATTTCCGGCGCCACGCCGACGGGCGTCACCACCGACACCACCAGCGTCACCGTGACGCCCCTGGTGTCGCGCGACTCGCTGCCTGATGCGCACCAGGACAGCGGCCTCGTCAATCCGTCGGGGCTGGTGTTCAGCGACACCAACGCCTGGGTGGCCAACAGCGCCACCGGCACCCTCACCGCCATCGACGCGCAGGGCACGCTGCAGCAGCCGATCGTGCACCTGGCCGACGGCAGCAATCCCGAGGCGCGGCCGACCGGCCTCGTCTTCGCGGGCGGCGGCAGCGATTTCCAGATCAACCGCGGCGCCGGCAATGCGCCGGCCACGCTGATCTACGCCACCGAGGCCGGCACGCTGGGCGCCTGGTCCAACACCGCGGATTTCGGCAACCGCGCGGTGACGGTATTCGACGACAGCGATGAGCGCGCCATGTACACCGGCCTCGCGCTGCTCAACGTCGGCGGCAGCCGCTTCCTCTTCGCCGCCGACTTCCGCAACGGGCGCATCGTCACCTTCGACAACGCCTTCAACCCGGTGACCACCAGCGGCACCTTCGAGGACCCCGACATTCCCGACGACCATGCGCCCTTCGGCATCCAGGCGATCGGCGACCGCCTCATCGTCACCTATGCGCGCCGTGTCGGCGAGGCCGATGACCGCGCGGATTCCGGTGCAGGCCAAGGCTATGTCAGCGAGTTCGACGGACGC
>JAJNDL010000095.1 GCA_021156385.1 Moraxellaceae bacterium
ACCGGTTCGTCAGACATCGAGTCCATGCGCTCGCGTCCGAAGTTCGTGAAGATCACCTCTGCCGGCATGAAGGAGTCGCATGTGCACGACGTGACCATCACCAAGGAAGCGCCAAACTACCGCATCGGCTGATGCCATGATCGAGTTGTTCCGGCAGTACTGGTGGGCGGCGATTCTTGTCGCTGCCGTCATCGTTGTGGTGACACATGCCGGGTTGGTGAAGTTGATCACCCATCTTGAAAAGAAGCCGGCCGACAGGCCGAACCAGGATTGAATCACGCGACGGGGCACAGGCCCCGTTCGCTTTTTCCGGAAGACCGCAATGAGCCAGCACGACATCCACGCCCACCGCATCCTGATCCTGGACTTCGGTTCCCAGTACACGCAGCTGATCGCCCGCCGCGTGCGCGAGATCGGAGTTTATTGCGAGCTGCGCGCCTTCGACATGACGGAGGAGGAAATCCGCGCCTTCAATCCGCGCGGCATCATCCTCTCCGGCGGTCCGGAAACGGTGACGCTGGCCGATACCCCGCGTGCGCCGCAGTGCGTGTTCGAGCTGGGCGTGCCGGTGCTCGGCATCTGCTACGGCATGCAGACCATGGCGCAGCAGCTCGGTGGCCGTGTGGAGTCATCGGAAATGCGTGAGTTCGGCTATGCCGAGGTCATGCTCTCCGAGAAAAATTCCGAGGAAACCATCAAGGTGGCTGGCCGCTCTGCGCTTCTTGAAGGGATCGAGGACCGTATCGACAATCTCGGCCGTCCCATCCTCGACGTGTGGATGAGCCATGGCGACAAGGTCACCGCGATGCCGGTGAATTTCCGGGTCGTGGCCAGTACCTCGAGCTGCCCCATCGCTGCGATGGCATGGGAGGAAAAGAAGCTTTTCGGCGTGCAGTTCCATCCGGAAGTGACGCACACCCATCAGGGGGGACGCATCCTCGAGCGCTTCGTGCGCCAGATCTGTGGCTGCGAGGCGCTGTGGACGCCGGCCAACATCATCGAGGACGCCATCCAGACCGTGCGTAAGCTGGTGGGAGACGATCAGGTCCTGCTTGGTCTCTCCGGCGGTGTCGACTCTTCCGTTGTGGCGGCGCTCCTGCATCGCGCCATCGGCGACAAACTCACCTGCGTGTTCGTCGACAACGGTCTGCTGCGCAAGAACGAAGGCGACCAGGTCATGGCCATGTTCGCCCGCAACATGGGCGTGCGCGTGATCCGGGTCGATGCCGAGGCCGAGTTTCTCGGCAAGCTGGCCGGTGTCGGCGACCCCGAAGCCAAGCGCAAGATCATCGGCAAGACCTTCATCGATGTGTTCGATCGCGAGGCCACCAGGCTGCAGGGCATCAAGTGGCTCGCACAGGGCACCATCTATCCCGATGTGATCGAATCTGCGGCCAGCAAGACCGGCAAGGCTCACGTCATCAAGTCGCACCACAATGTCGGTGGCCTGCCGGAAGACATGCAGTTCAAGCTGGTGGAGCCGCTGCGCGAGCTTTTCAAGGATGAAGTACGCAAGATCGGCCTCGAACTCGGCCTGCCCTACGACATGGTGTACCGGCATCCGTTCCCGGGCCCGGGCCTTGGCGTGCGCATCCTGGGCGAAGTGAAGAAGGAGTACGCGGACATCCTGCGCGAGGCCGATGCCATATTTATCGAGGAGTTGCACAAGGCTGATTGGTATCACAAGACGTCACAGGCCTTTGCGGTGTTCGTGCCCGTAAAGTCGGTCGGCGTCGTCGGGGATGGCCGCCGCTACGAGTGGGTCATTGCCATTCGCGCGGTACAGACCATCGATTTCATGACGGCGCACTGGGCACATCTGCCGTATGAATTGCTCGGTAAGGTCAGCAACCGCATCATCAACGAGATCGCTGGCGTGTCACGCGTCGTTTACGACGTTTCCGGCAAGCCTCCCGCAACCATCGAGTGGGAATAAGGCGGGCCAGGGCGCGAGGTCGATCATGAGTACGCAAGCCAGGCTGCAAAATGCCGAAGCGGCTGTCCTCGAACTCTCGTTGTTCTTCATCCGGCACTCGCTGCCGTACTGGCCAGCCCAGCTCGTTCCCGTCATGGATGCATTGCGCGCAATGGACGGGGCCCGGGCACTCGACGCCTGGAGCCGGCTGACGCTGATGGGCGAGCACGGGCTGATGCAACTGCGCGTCAGCCATGATACCGGCTACCGCGCTGCCGACATGGATGCCGAGCAGCGGCATTTCGATCGCCTGCTGCAGCAGGCGCTGGACGCCATCAACAATCTTCGTCTCTACCTCAAGTCCGGCGTTAATCGTCCTCTCCTCGACATTTATCCGGATAGCCCGATATGACGGGCACGTTCACTCCCGCTGACGAGCGGTTCATGCGGCGCGCACTAGAGCTGGCGCAAGAAGGCGAGCGGCTGGGTGAGGTACCGGTAGGTGCCGTGCTGGTGGTCGATGGTCACGTGGCCGGCGAAGGGTTCAATGCGCCCATCAGTCGCCATGATCCTACGGCCCACGCCGAAATCCTGGCGATGCGAGCCGCTGCCGGGTGCCTGGGCAATTACCGGCTCGACAATGCCACGCTGTACGTGACGCTCGAACCCTGCACTATGTGCGTCGGAGCGCTGGTGCATGCGCGCGTCGCCCGTGTCGTATTTGCAGCAACCGAGCCCAAGGCAGGTTCTCTGGTCAGTGCGCGGCGACAGCTGGAAAGTGGCTACTACAACCATGTTTTCGCGTGGGAGGCCGGTCTGCTGGCCGAAGAGGCCGGCGCGATGCTCTCGGATTTTTTCCGCCGCCGCCGCGCCGAACTGAAGCGTGCGGTTTCAGGGAGTTCACTAATGGAGTCTGGAAATGACTGACCGCGTCCGTTTGGATATTCGTGACGAAGTTGCCTATGTCACCATGGTGCGCACCGACAAATACAATGCGCTCGACTGGGAAATGCTGTGTGGACTCGTCGACGCGGCAGACAGGATTGCATCCGACAAATCCATTCGTGCCGTGATCCTGTCGGGCGAAGGCAAGGCTTTCTGCAGCGGCCTGGATTTTCCGAGCTTCACGAAGCAGCCGATGCGCATGGTGCGCGGCTTCCTGAAGTACGGCGTGAAAACCACCAACCTTTTCCAGGAAGTGGCCTGGTGCTGGCGACGCCTTCCCGTGCCCGTGATCGCCGTTTTGCATGGCTATTGTTATGGCGGCGGGTTGCAGATTGCCCTGGCGGCAGATTTCCGGTTTTCGACGCCGGACTGTGAGTTCTCGATTCTGGAAGCGAAATGGGGTTTGGTGCCGGACATGACCGGAACTGTCACGCTGCGCGAGCTGCTGCCCATGGACAAGGCCAAGCTGCTCACCATGACCGGTCGCATGTTCAGTGGCGAAGAGGCCTTGCGTCTCAATCTCGTGACGGAGACCGGTGCGGATCCGCTTGCTGTCGCAGAGGCGCTGGTTGCGGAAATAAAGTCCCGTTCCCCGGATGCCGTTGCTGCTGCCAAGCATCTCTTTCAGGAAACCTGGGTGGCAGGCGTCCGTCGTGCGTTTTCGCGGGAGTCCCGCATCCAGCTTGGCCTGCTGCTGGGGAAGAACCAGAAGATTGCCACTGAGGCGAACTTCAAGAAGAAGAAGGCGGAGTTCCTGCCACGCAAATGAATTCGGTTTCAGAGCACTGGGTGGAACCAATTAAAAAGCCGGCTGATGCCGGCTTTTTAATTGGTTTTCTCGGAGGTGGCGCGCGCCCCGTTAGAGATGCTGGGTGAGGAAGCGATCAAGGGCATTGGCGAAGGCCATCCGGTCCTGCTGGCTGAACGAGGCCGGCCCGCCCACCTGGACCCCGCTGGACCGCAACTCTTCCATGAAGTTGCGCATGGTGAGCCTCTGCCGGATGTTCTCTGCGGTGTAGAAGCTGCCGCGTGGGTTCAGGGCGAAGGCGCCTTTTTCCACGACTTTTGCTGCCAGCGGGATATCGGCGGTGATCGCAAGATCACCCGGCTGGATCAGCTCCACGATGCGGTCGTCGGCGACGTCGAAACCGGAAGGGACCTGCAGGGATTTCAGCCAGGGCATGGTTGGCACGGCGATGTACTGGTTGGCCACCAGCGTACAGATGACCTGGCGGCGTTCGGCGGCACGGAAAAGGATTTCCTTGATGACGTTGGGGCAGGCGTCGGCATCGACCCAGAGTTGCAGCTTGCGTTCATCCGGCACGGCGGTCCCCTGCATATTCGTCGAGTCGCTGCTGAACGGTCGTCACGACTGTTGCTGGCAGTCCATTCGTGGCGGCCAGGAACGCCGAGCGCACTTCGCCCGGAGAAAGTCCGTCGACGGCCTGCAGTACAGGGGTGGACTTGTGCCCCAGGCTTTCCGGACTGCCGTCATCAACCGTGAGATGAGCGAATCCTGCACCGGCCCTCCAGGTAAGTGCGCGCTCCTGCAGCGGTTTGCCATAGCACAGGTGAAATGCCTGAAGGGCGCCGTCCTGGCCGAACCAGACGACCAGATCCATGCTGACCGAAGTGAACCAGCGGCGGCATGGTTCACCTGTGGTCTGACGGGTGCTGAGCTCTGTGAACATCGGGATTCTCACTGGAACCATGGCGACGCCCTCGAGTTTCCCCGTGGGCCACGCGTCTGAAGCGTACATAAAAAAGCCCCGACTGGCGGGGCTTTTTCACATCGCAGCGGTTAGCGGACCAGTTGGTCGGCAGAGTTCATCGCGACGCGGTCGTCATTGCTGCTGGAAGCGAGCAGCAGGGCATCGTAGTAGCGGCGGACCTGCTGGACGTAGTGCAGGGCCTGGCCAACCGGAATGTTGCGCCCTTGGCTACGGGCGGCTTGGGCCATGCTGCGCAGGTGGCGGCTGACCACTAGCCACTTGTTGCCGTCCTCACCGGCCTTGAAAGCTCGGGCACGGGCACGATCGATATAGGCTGGACCCATGTTGTAGCCGGCCAGGGCCATCCAGGTGCGGTCCGGCTCCGGCACGTCAGCCAGGTTATTGACGATCATCTTGTAGTAGGCGGCACCGCCGCGGATGCTCTGCGGAACATTGGTGCGATCTGCCACGCCCATGAAGCTGGCCGTGTCATTGGTCAGCATCATCAGGCCCTGCACGCCCGTGGGAGAGATCGCCGAGGGTTCCCAGCGCGATTCCTGATAGGCAATCGCGGCAAGCAGGTGCCAGTCCAGGCCGAGCTTGCTGGCGTTCTTTTCAAACAGGCGCTGGTAGCGGGGCAGGCGATGGGCCATGTCACGCTGGAAGCTGCGCACCGAGTAAGGATCGAACGTATTGCCCTGGCTGTAGAACGCTACCAGTCGATCCAGGGTGCCGTCGGCACGGCGACGCGCCATGAAGGCCTGGGCAGCGTTATAGAGACTCTGGTCGTGCGTTTTCAGGAAGGCCCAGGCCAGCTCGCTGTAGTCCTGGAGGTTGAGGGACACACCCACATTGGGGAAGAGGGCACGCCGGGCGTCGAATTCGCTGGAGTTGAGCGCCGCATAATCGAGTTCACCATTGTCGACACGCTCCAGCAGGGCCAGCGGGTCCATGCCTTCGAACTCGATGAGCTGGATGTCGGAACGCCACTGTGTCAGCGCCTTCAGGCGAAGTGCCTCGCTCGAGCCGGCCAGTACGCCGATGCGAGCTGCTCCCACCGCGTCAAAGGTGGCGGGGAGCGGGCGATCCAGGCGTTGCACCAGCTGCTCGCTGACTGCCATATACGGTGCCGTGGTACGTAGGCGGGTCAGGCGACGGTCATCCGAAGCGAGGCCGGTAATTGCGATATCTGTGCGGTTATAGCGGATGGATTTGAGGACGTCATCGGTATCGCCGGC
>JAJNDL010000096.1 GCA_021156385.1 Moraxellaceae bacterium
GTCATCTCGCGGCCGGAGTCGTCGACCCCGAGCAGGCTGGACGGTGCCGCGCCGAGTTCGGTGGTCTCCAGGAAATGGCGCAGCGGCGAGGCGGAGTTCTCCAGCAGCACGCCGGAGAGCAGCTCCATGTCGAAGCGTTCCTTCAGGTTGGCGGTGTGGCCGAGCAGCCAGCCCAGGACGACGTGGGTCTTCTCCGTGGTGTCCTCTTCATCGAGCGCATAGGGCAGCTCGACGGCGACGGGTGCGCCGTAGCGTTTCTCGTCGTGGCCGCGGATCTGCTCGGGCAGCGCGGTGAATTCCTTCAGCGCCTGCGTCTCGATTTTCTCCTGCAGCTCCACCGCGGGGATGTCGCCGTAGGTCATGAACACGGCGTTGCTCGGGTGGTAGTGCTCCTTGTAGAAGGCGACGAGCTGCTCGTAGGTCAGGTCGGGAATGACCGCGGGATCACCGCCCGAGTTGTAGTGATAGGTCGTGGTCGGGAAGAGATGCTCGTTGAGCGCTTCCCAGAGCACGGAACTCACCGAGCTCATGGCGCCCTTCATCTCGTTGAAGACCACGCCCTTGTAGACCAGCGGGCTCTCCGGATCGTCGGGCTTCTCGAATTCGACGCGGATGCCTTCCTGCATGAAGTCGAGCGGATCGATGCGCGCGAAGAACACGGCGTCGAGGTAGACGGAGAGCAGGTTGTCGAAATCCTTGCGGTTGGGGCTCGCGAACGGATAGGCCGTCCAGTCGCTGGAGGTCATCGCGTTCATGAAGGAATTCAGCGAGCGCCGGATCATCATGAAGAAGGGATCGCGCACCGGATACTTGCGCGAGCCGCACAGCGCGGTGTGCTCGAGGATGTGCGCGACGCCGGTGGAATCCATGGGCATGGTGCGCAGCGCGACGCAGAACACGTTCTCGGGATTGTCGGCAGCCAGGTGGTAATGGATCGCGCCGGTCTTCTTGTGGCGGTACTCGGCCACGGTGAGGTTGAGCGAGGGAATGGGGACGGCGCGGATGGCTTCGAAGGCCGGATGGGCCGGCGGCAGGGAAAGCTCGGTCACGGTTGTGCTCTGCGATGAAGGTGGTCGGGATTATGGGGTGCGAAGGCGATTGAAGCGAAGTATAGCTTCGCCCGCGGCGGGGCCCGGACGCCCGGCCGTTCCGGCCTTTTTGTTTGTCTGTATGTAATTTCACCGGCCTGACCAGACCGGCCCGCGCTACGGATTGACGGCTCAGGCCGAAGCCGGCGCGCCGGCTTGGCAGGCCGCCGCCGCGGTGGCACCTTCGCGGTTGCACCCGAACCTTCCGGAAGGACCCGTCATGGCCTCTCGCCTGCTGCGCCTGCTCGACCGCCTCGAAGCCGCGGGCAACCGCCTGCCCGCGCCGGCCTGGCTCTTCGTCTGGCTCTGCGGCATCGTGCTGCTGCTCTCCTGGCTGGCCGCGCTCACCGGCTGGCAGGCGACCTATCCGGACGGCTCGAAGACCGTCACCGCCGTGAACCTGCTCTCCGCGGCCGGCCTCACGAAGATCCTTTCCGACACCGTGACCAACTTCACCGGCTTCGCACCGGTGGGGCCGGTCATCGTCGCCATGCTCGGCCTCGGCCTGGCCGAGCGCTCGGGCCTGCTCGGCGCGCTGCTCGCCGCCCTGGTGCAGCTCACCCGGCGGCGCGGCCTGCCCTTCCTCGTGGCGCTGGCAGGCGTGCTCTCGCATATCGCGCTGGATGCCGGCTACGTGGTGGTGATCCCGCTCGCCGGCCTGCTCTTCCATCGCGCCGGGCTGCCGCCGGTGGCGGGCATCGCCTGCGCCTTCGCCGGCGTCTCCGGCGGCTTTGCCGCCAACCTGCTGATCGGCCCGGCCGACGCCATGCTGGCCGGCATCACCACCGAGGCGGCACGCACGGTGGCGCCGCAGGCGGAGGTCGCCGTCACCGCCAATTACTGGTTCATGGCCGCCTCGGCCATCCTGGTCACGGTCATCGTCACCGCGGTCACCTACCGCCTGGTGATGCCACGGCTCGCCGCCACCGCGGCGGAGACGCCGGTCGAGGTCGCCGCACTGCACGGTGCGGGCGCGAAGGCGGTGGCACTGTGGACGCTGCTGGTGGCCGGCGTGCTGCTGGCCGGACTGCTGCCGGCAGCGGGGTTCCTGCGCGACGCGGACGGCTCGCTGCTGAAGTCGCCGCTGATCCCCGGCATCGTCGTCGTGGTGGCGGTCTACTTCGGCGTGGCGGGCCTGCTCTACGGCCGCCTCTCCGGCGTGTGGCGGCGCGCCGACGAGAGCATCGGCGCGCTCGAGGAGACCCTGAAGACGCTGGCCGGCTACCTGGTGCTGATGTTCTTCGCCGCGCAGTTCGTGGCCTGGTTCAAGTGGAGCCAGCTCGGCGAGCTGCTTGCCATCACGGGTGCGGAAGGCCTGCGCACGCTGGACCTGAACCCGGTGCTGCTGCTCCTGCTGTTCGTGCTGCTCACCGCCTGCGTCGACCTCTTCATCGGCTCGGCCTCGGCGAAATGGGCGCTGATGGCGCCGGTGTTCGTGCCCATGTTCCTGCTCGCCGGCATCGATCCCGCGGCGACGCAGGCGGCCTACCGTGTCGGCGACAGCACCGCCAACATCGTCACGCCGCTGATGCCCTACTTCGCCATGGTGGTGGCCTTCGCGCAGCGCTGGCAGAAGGACTTCGGCATCGGCACGCTGATGGCCCTGATGCTGCCCTACTCCCTCGCCCTGCTGCTGGCCTGGAGCGCCTTCCTGGCGCTGTGGCTGGCGGCAGGCTGGCCGCTGGGGCCGGGCTGAGGCGCCGGCCAGGCAGCGCCCTGCCCGCGCGCCCGGCGCGCATGGGCCGCCCGGCAGGCCCGCCCGCGCCGGGCGGCCCCAAGTGGCCGTACAGCGACTAACCTGAACGGAGACGCACGACTTCAGGGCCGCCGGGCATGGCATTCCTCACCGGAGACTGGCTGGGTACCCCCCTCTGGCTGTGGCTGGTGTTCATGGCCACGGTGCTGACGCTGCTCGCCTTCGACCTCGGCGTGCTCAACCGCCGCGACCACGAGATCGGCGTCCGCGAGAGCCTCCGGCTCTCGGCCTTCTACCTCGCCGCCGGCGTACTGTTCGGGCTGTGGGTGTGGTGGCAGCGCGGCGCCTCCAGCGCGGTGGACTACTTCACCGGCTACCTCATCGAGGAAAGCCTGTCGCTGGACAACATCTTCGTCATCTCGCTGATCTTCACCTTCCTCGGCATCCCGCGGCTCTACCAGCACCGCGTGCTGTTCTGGGGCATCCTCGGCGTGATCGTGCTGCGCGCGCTCATGATCGGCCTCGGCGTGGCGCTGGTGGCGCGCTACTCGTGGATGCTCTACATCTTCGGGGCCTTCCTCATCGTCACCGGCGTGAAGCTGCTCTTCACCGTCGAGGACGCCACCGAGATCGGCGACAGCCGCGTCCTCGCCTTCCTGCGCCGCCACCTGCGCGTCACGCCCGAGCTGCACGGCCACGCCTTCTTCGTGCGCGCGCCGCATCCGCGCGACCCCGGCCGCCTGGCGCTCTGGTGCACGCCGCTCTTCCTCGCGCTGTGCATGGTGGAGACGGTGGACCTGATCTTCGCCATCGACAGCGTGCCCGCCATCTTCGCCATCACCACCGACCCCTACATCGTCTACACCTCCAACATCTTCGCCATCCTCGGCCTGCGCGCCATGTACTTCGCGCTGGCCGCGGTGGTGCACCGCTTCCACTACCTCAAGTACGCGCTGGCGCTGGTGCTGGTCTTCATCGGCGCCAAGATCTTCCTCGGCGACTTCGTGTTCGGCGGCAAGGTGCCGCCCTGGATCTCGCTGTCGGTGACCTTCACGCTGCTCGCCGGCGGCGTGCTGTTCTCGCTGTGGAAGACGCGCGGAGAGAAAGGCGGGAGCCCGCCCTGAAACGCAGGCCCGTTCCGCTTGCCATCCGGCCTGTGCGCAGGTGGCAATGAAAAAGGCCGTGCCTTGCGGGCACGGCCTTTTTCGGGGTCGTGGTACGCCGCCTGGCGTCAGTACCAGAGGCTGATGCCGAGCAGCGCCTGCGCGTCGCTGCGGGGTTCGCCGGCAATGCGTGCAAGGTCTGCGGTCCCGCCATGCCGGCGCGACCACTGCACGCCGAGGTACGGCGCGACCTCGCGGCGCAGCTCGTAGCGCAGGCGCAGGCCGAGCTCGCTGCCGGCCAGGCCGCTGCCCAGGCCGTTCGCCGGGTCATCGCGACCGTAGGCATTCAACTCGATGCGCGGCACGAGCTGCAGGCGGTTGGTGAGGCGCGCCTCGTACTCCAGCACCAGGCGCAGCGCCGTGCGCTCGTCCTCGCCGGCAAAGGCCAGTGCCTCCACCTCGATGCCGTAGGGCGCCTCGCCCTGCAGGCCGAGCTCCAGCCAGTCGCGCGCCTCGCCGCCGGCGGCGGCATCGCGGCGCAGGCCGAGGCGGCTTTCCCACCAGCGTGCGAAGGCGTGCGTCCAGAAGAGCTCGACCTGCCTTTCGCTCGTGCCCGCCACCCGGTGGCCCTCGCTGCCCAGCCAGAGGCGGTCGAGCTCGTTGCCCCACGACACCTTGCCGTCCCAGAAGAACTCCGTGCGCTCGTCCTCGCGCGCTTCCAGGCGCTCGAGCTGCCACTTCGTGAACGTGCTGCCGCGCATGTGGTCGTGGCCGTCGTGCAGTGCCGGAAAGGCCGCCTGCAATGCTTCGGGCGTGGGCGGCGGCAAGCGGTCGGCATCGGCCGGCGTCGCGGGCGCGAGCGGGGCCGCGCCAGGGCGATGGGCCGAATGTTCATCCGCCACGGGAGCCTGCCCGGGCGGAGGCGTTTCCGCAGGCCGGTCCGGTGCCTCGTGCCGATGCGGTGCCGATTCCGTTTCCGTTTTCGCGTCCGATGCGGCCGGCTGCGCTGCTTCCGTGTGGCCGTGATGCGCATGCGGGTCCTGCGCGAAGGCAGGGGGCCAGAGCAGCAGGGCATTCAGCAGCGGCAGGAGAGTGACCGGGTTGCGCCTCATGGCTCCACCCGCACTTCCCGGAACATGCCGGAATCCATGTGCATCAGCAGGTGGCAGTGATAGGCCCAGCGCCCGAGCGCATCGGCGGTGACGCGGTAGCTGCGCTTGGTGCCGGGCGGCATGCTGACGGTGTGCTTGCGCACGAGGAAATTGCCTTCCTCGTCCTCGAGGTCGCTCCACATGCCGTGCAGGTGGATGGGGTGCTCCATCATGGTGTCGTTGACCAGCGTCAGGCGCACGCGCTCGCCGTACTTCAGCTTCAGCGGCGCGGCATCGGCGAAGGGCACGCCGTCGAAGGACCAGACGTAGCGGCCCATGTGGCCGGTGAGGTGCAGCTCGATCTCGCGCGAGGGCGCGCGGCCGTCGGGATCGGGGAAGGCGCTCCTCAGGTCGGCATAGGTCAGCACGCGGCGGCCGTTGCCGCGCAGCCCGACGCCGGGATCGGCGAGGCGCGGCATGGGCATCGTGGCCTGCATGTCGACGCCGGGATTGTGGCGCTCGCTGGCCGGATGCGCCTGCGCCGGCATGGCGTGCCCGGCATGGCCGCCGTGCGCGCCGTGGTCCATGCCCATGTCGGCCATGGTGAGGAGCTGGCGTTCGTCGAGGGCCGGCACCGGCGCGGAGAGTCCCTCCGCCGTCGCCAGCGTGGCGCGCGCATAGCCGGTGCGGTCCATGCTCTGCGCGAAGATGGTGTAGGCATCGGCGCGCGGCTCGACGATCACGTCCAGCGTCTCGGCGACGCCGAGGCGGAACTCGTCCACGGCCACCGGCGCGACGT
>JAJNDL010000097.1 GCA_021156385.1 Moraxellaceae bacterium
CTTCATGGGGGCGCTGATCGTCGCCGAGGTGGGCGGCTTCCTGGTGCTCTTCGCCGGCCTGCTGAAAGGCCTGCCGCCGCTGCTGCCCTGAAACGTCTTTGCCCATGAAAAAGCCCCGCACTGCGGGGCTTTTTCTTTGGGGCGCGGCAGTGGCCGGTTGCGCGCAGGGCCAGGCCCGTCGTCAGCGCGCGCCCGGCGCGGCCAGCTCGATGCCGGAGATCGTGGCGGGGGCGGCCGGGATCTCCACCACCTGGCGGGTCTCCCCGCGCCGGCTTTTGACCAGCAGCGTGAGCGGTCCGGCGGGCAGGCCGCGGAAGAGGAAGCGGCGGCTGCCGTCGAGGCCGGCGACCTGCTTCGCCTCCACCGCCGTGACGGTGAGCAGGTCGGTGTCGGTGGCGCCCCTGACCTCGCCGCTCAGCACGCGCTGGGCGCGCGCCCTGAAGTCGACGGTGGCCGGGGCTCGCTTGGACAACAGCACGGCCCGCGGGCGCAGGTCGCCGAGCTCGTAGCCCGGCGGGACGGTCTCGGCGACCACGCTGACCTGTGCCACGCCTTCCGGGCCGGCAAAGGTGAAGCCGCCGCTGGAGTCGGTGATGGCGACGGCGTCGGTCGGTCCCGAGAGTCGCAGCCGCACGCCCGCCAGCGGCAGCCCGGCGTCGCTGCGCAGGGTGCCGTCCAGGCGCGCCGCCGAGTAGGTGATGGCGAACAGCGCCTCGCCGCCGGCGCCGAGCTGCACGCTGGACGGGCGTGTGAAGTAGGTGCCCGGCTCTGGCGGCAGCATGGCCTGGACGCGATGCTCGCCGGGGCCGGCCGCCGTGAAGCGGAAGCGGCCGTCGGCATCGGTACGGGTGCGGTGGACGCCGTCGAGCACGACCTCGATGCCGGCGAGCGGAGTCTGAGCGTCGTCGACCTCGCCCGTGCCGGCCTCGTCGCGCAGCACGCGCCCGGAGATGGCGCGCCGGCTGCTGCCAGGCAGGGGCGGTGCCGCGAAGCGGGTGCGCAGCGTGAGCTGCCAGGAGTCGCGCTGCTGGTCGGGCAGGGCGTCGCGCTCGGCCGACCAGTGCGTATAACTCGCCAGCAGCTCCGCGTTGCGGAACAGCGGCCAGCTGCCGTAGACCGTGGAAAGCAGGGTGTTTCGTTCGCCGACGTTGCCTTGCGCAGCGTCGGCGAGCAGGCGCAGCCCGAGCTCCGGCCGGCGCGCGCCGGCCTCGCGCCAGGCCAGGTTGAGGCCGCCCTGCAGGCGCAGCGGGCTGACGTGCAGCTCGCCCAGCTCGATGCCGCGTGCGGCGAACAGCGCGGCGTTGTCGCGCAGCAGGCGGATCACCTCCTCGGGCGTGCTGGCGACGAAGCCCAGTTCGGCGAAGGCGCGCGCCAGGTCGGGACGGTCCTGGAAGACCAGGTCAAGGGTTGGCGACTGCTGCTGCGCATCCACAAAGAGGTTGGCCCGCCAGGGGCCGCGGCCGGCGCGCAGGTTGAGGCGGCCGCCGTGGCCGGCGCGGTGCGCGGCGGAGCTTTCCTGGTAGCGGTAGAGTGCGGCGATGCCGAAGGCCGACCGGTCGTAGGCGGCGCCCAGCGAGGCCGTCCGGCGTTCCAGCGGAGCGCTGCCGGCATCGCTGTAGGTGCTGGCGCCGGCACCTCCGGTGAAGCTCCAGCGCTCGGTGGTCTGGTGGCGCAGCTCCGCGCGCAGCGAGGCGGATTCGGGTTCGCGTCCCGGCAGGTCGAGGCGGCTGCCCGACAGGGTCAGGCTGCCGGCGAGGCGCCGGCTCAATGCTTCCGTCCAGGCGCCGTCGAGATAGTCGCCGGCGGGTCGCGCCACGCTGAGCGCGGCGAAGCCGTCGGGACGGGTCGATCCCTGCAGCCAGACCTGGCGCTGCGGGTTGTGGAAATTCAGGTCGAAAGAGGCGCCGGGCCGGTCGCTCCAGCCCAGTTCCGCCTTCAGCCACAGCGGCGTCTGCAGCGAGCCGCGCTCGAGGCCGAGGGCGGCGACGCCCGGCACGGCAGCGGGGCTGTCGGGCAGCCAGAGCAGGCGCGGCACCAGCTGCACCGGGCCGGTGCCGAAGCGGTAGGCGATGCCGGCGGCGTGCTCGTCGCTGCTCGGCACCAGCAGGTCGTTCCAGGGCGTGGTGGCGGCGATGCCGGCGTGGACGTCCAGGGCGCCGTCGTGCAGGTGGATGCCGCGCAGCACGTTGCGGTCCAGGGTCAGCGGCGAAAGGCTGGCGAGCTCGTCCATCAGCACCAGCCGGCGCTGTCCCTGGCGGAGCTCGAGGCTGGCAGAGGGCAGGGCCCAGTTTTCCTCGCCGTCAGCCAGCGCATCCTCCCGGATGCCGTAGAGCCGCAGGCGGCCGGTGCGCTCGCCACTGCCGAAAGGCATGTCCAGCCCGGCGCTGTAGCGGCGGTTGCCGGAGTCATAGCCCAGCTCGAGGCTGCCGGCCGGGCGCGCACCGCCCTGCCCGGACAGGACGGCAGCGGTGCCGGCCGGCGCGGTGACGTTTACGGTCAGCGTCTCCACGTTGTCCGGCATGACCACGGTCACCAGCGTCTGGCCGGCGCGGCGGCCGGTCAGCAGCAACCGGTTGCCCGCGGCACTGGCTTCCACGATGTCGGCATCGACGGCGAAGGCGGCAGTGACGCCCGGGAATTCCACGCTCACGGTGTCACGGGCGCTGACCCGCACCGTCGTGGCAGCGGCGAAAAGCGAGTGCAGGGCCGTGCCCAGCAGCAGGCCGGCAGTCAGGAGCCGTTTCATGGAACGCGCAGCGATCCGGTCAGCGTCCGGACCTGGCCGGCGAGATCGAGAGTGGCGACGGTGCGATAGGTGCCGGCGCGCAGCTCGCCCGGGTATTCGGCGACCAGCGTCGTGCTTTCGCCGGGCAGCAGGCGCTGGGCCCGGAAGGGGGCTTTACCGACCAGCTGGCCGTCCGCGTCGAGGATGACCGCCATACCGCTGGGCAGCACCGGCTCCTTGCCGTCGTTCTTCAGCAGCGTATGCACCCGCGCGTTCGCGCTGGCGGAGGGGGGATCGGACCGCAGCACGTCGGACATGATCGAGATTTGCCCGGATATGGTGAAGGTGAACAGCGTGCCGAGCGAGAGATAGGCCTGGCGGTTGCCGGACTGCACGCTGTTGGCGCTGCGGAAGAAAACCGCGGCGGCGCGGTGGCGCATCTCCGGCGGCAGCGTCAGCGTCACCGTGGCCGAAGCGCTGGCATGCGGCGCGATGCGCAGCTTCTGCGGCGTGAACACCGCGCTGGCGGCAATGCTGTCGGGCAGCTTGCCGGCATCGATGAAGACGCGCTTGCCGTCGCGCACGACGACGTCCTGGGCGTCGAGCACGAAATCGAGTGCGGTATCGGTGTCGTTACGCAGCGTCAGCAACTGGGTGACGCTCTGGCCGGTGCTGCCCGCGAGCGGCACCACGGCGGGCGACAGCGTGACGGTCTGCTGGGCCTGGCCGGTTGCCGCCCCCAGCAGGGCGGCGATGACGGTAAAGACGCAAGTGAAGCTGAAACGCATGGTGAAACTCTCGCAGGTACGCATGGCGCGGCGGACGCATGACTGGCCGGGGCTCAGTCGCTTTCGGCGATCCACTGCAGGGCGCTGAGAAACGGGCCTTCCGCGACGTGGGCGGGAATCGTCACTTCGATGTCGTGGACCACAGGTGTGCCGATGCGGTGGGCCTGGGCGACGAGGCGCGGCACGGTGGAGACGGCGAGACCGTCGACGCGCACGACGCAGTCGGGCATCTCCGTGGCCAGCACCACCGACAGGCGGGCGGATGCGGACGTGCCGGCGCCGCCGTCGAGCAGCACGGCGATACGGCGGCGGATGGTAATGCTGCGGCCGTGGCGACCTTGTGTATTCGCCGAGACGACGCCCAGGTCGACCGAGGCGAACCCGTCCGCGCCACTCTGCAGCGCGGTGTCCAGCGGCACGAAGCGCAGGGCGAGCTGGCCGGTTGCGGCGGTAGTGGACGACGCCGAAGGCGCTGCCCAAGCCGGACTCAGGGCGCTCGCGATGAGCAGGCACACGGAAATCTTGAACATGACATTGCAAATGCCGGCGGCCTCCCCCAGGGGGGAGGGAGGCCGCCGGCGTTCTGCCGTATCAGTTGGAGGTGGCAGTGAAAGCGATGGCGTTGTCGATCGCTGCTGCCGCCGCACTGTCGGCCACCACGATGTCCCAGGAATAGGAACCGGTGGAGCCGTAGGTGCCGGTGGAGGTCAGGGTGGTCGCAGCCGAGTCGCTCAGCGTGCTGCCGTTGAGCTTCCAGGCCACGCCGCTGGCCGGTGCGGAGCCGAGCTGGGCGGTGAGGGTGTAGTCGGTGCTGGTCAGGTTGGCCTTGTCGACCTTGACGCCGACGGTGGAGGACAAAGTCCAGTCGGAGGCGCCGCGGGCCAGCGTGAAGCCGGTCGGTGCGGAACCGTACTTGCTGATATTGCCCAGTGCCGAGGTGGCGGCAGCCGTACCGGTGCCGGAAGTCGTGCCGCCGGCGGATTCGACCGTCAGGCTGATCGAGCTTTCGACCGTGCCGGTAACGGTGAGGGTGCCGGAGGAGGTAGCGGCGCTGGCGACGGAGGCCGTGGCAAGAAGGGCAATAGCGGATACTGCAGTAGCGAGGGATTTAGTCATTTAATTTCGTACCGTAACGTAAAAATAATGAACAACTAGTTTTGTTCTTCTTGTTATTGAAGAACGTGCGGACGTTACCTGTTTGCGTGCGGCTGCTGAGCGTAATCCCGATGATCTGCCCGTTGGAGTGACCAGGCGGCGGGCAGGGAAAAAAGGACGCTCCGGTACCGATGCCGCAGGGCGCGGGAGGCTTGCCGGCGCGGCATCGCGCGCAGAAAAAAAGCCCCGCACAGCGGGGCCTTTTTATTCGTCGCTGCCGGCCTTACGAGGCGGCGGCCGGCGCCTCCAGCACCCACTTCTGCGCCATCTTGAAAAGGTCGAACTCCAGCACCTTGCGTACGGTGCGGATGTCGAACTCGTCCTTGTTCTCCGGCAGCTGCACCAGGTAGGGCAGTTGCGCCACACCCAGCTCGGCCTGCGGGAAGGCGTAGTGGCGCACCTTGTCGTCGGCCGGCGCGATGTCCTCGAACTCCAGGTAGACGGAGATCTTCGGATAGCGTTTGGCGACGCGCACGATGTTCAGGAAGTAGGTGCGGCGGGTGTTGTTGAGTTCCTGGCGCACGGCATCGGGGTCGACCTTCTGCTTGCCCATCAGGCCGCGGAAGAACTGCTGTGTCTTGCTCATGTCCTCGGCGGCTTCCTGGATCGCCTCCTTCAGCTTGATGGTGAGCTTCTCCAGCGCCGGCTCGCATTCCTCGACGATCTTCTTCAGCTCGGTGATCGGCATGGCCGGATCGAGATTGGGGTCCAGCGCTGCTGCCGAGGCGGCCTCGGTGGTGAAGACCTGCGGCTTGCGCTTTTCCAGCAGGCGCAGGTAGGAAGCGATGCGGTATTCGAGCTCCTTGCCCTTGGTGCTCCACTGCGCCGAGGACTGCGCCGAGAAATCTTGCACATTGCCCAGTATTTCCATGAGGAAGGTACGCAGGCCGAAGAACAGGTATTCGAAATCGTCCTGGTTCTTGGCGAGCTCGGTGAGGGCCGGCGGCAGCTTGCCGAGCACGAGGCGCGAAACATTGCGCTCGTAGTCAAGCAGGCGCGCCTCGATGGCGGTATCGATATCGGTGCCGTCGGCGGCAATCGGCTTGAACAGCAGGGGCAGCAGGTATTTGTGCTGGTTGGTCTCGAAGCTGTTGACGA
>JAJNDL010000098.1 GCA_021156385.1 Moraxellaceae bacterium
ACCCTGGGCCGCCAGGAGCAGCGCGACCATCTCTGCGCCATGCTCGGCCAGTGCGCGCTGGCGCTGGAGCGCATCCTGCTGCAGGAGCGCATCCAGGCGAAGGAGATCCTCATCCAGAAGGAGACCCTGCGCAGCAACATCCTCAACACGCTCTCGCACGACCTGCGCACGCCGCTGACTTCCATCGTGAGCGCTTCCTCCACCTTCCTGGCGGAGCTCGACACGCTGCCGAAACCCGCGATGCGCCAGCTTGGCACGGCGATCTTCGAAGAAGCCAGCCACATGCTGCACATGGTGGAGAACCTGCTCGACATGGCGAGACTGCAGGGCGGCATTCCGCTGGCGCACAAATGGGAAGACCTCGAGGAGATCGTCGGCAGCGCCGTCACCACCCTGCGGCGGCGGGCCGGCACGCACGAGTTCCGGGTCGACGTCCCGCACGGGCTGCCCTTCATCCGCGGCGACGCCGTGCTGCTGGAGCGCGTGCTGATCAACCTGCTGGAGAATGCCGTGAAGTTCTCGGCGCCCGGCACCACGGTGAGCCTGGCCGCCGTCGTCCGCGACGACTGCCTCGAGGTCGCGGTCGGCAACCGCGGCACGCCGATTCCGCCGGAGCAGCGCGAGAAGGTCTTCGAGCCGTTCCACCGCCTGCACGACGATGTGGCCGGCGGCGGGCTCGGCCTGACGATCTGCCGCAGCATCGTGGAGGCGCACGGCGGACGCATCTGGATAGGCGCCGGCGACGGGCCGGACACGGTGGTGCGCTTCACGCTGCCGATGCCGGCGGACGTGCCCGCGGCACTGCAGGGCGCCGTACTGCGCACGGCCGGGGAGTAAGCCATGGCGATCCGCGACCTGCAGATCCTGCTCATCGAGGACGACACCCACATCCGTTCGATCCTGACCACGGCGCTGGCGGCGGCCGGTGCCATCGTCATCCCCGCGACCCGCGGCAAGGATGCGCACCGCATCGCCAGCGAGTCGAAGCTCGACCTCGTGCTGCTGGACCTCGGCCTGCCGGACATGGACGGCGTCGCCCTGATTCCCCTCCTGCAGCAGGCCTGCGACGCCCCCATCATCGTCATCTCCGCCCGCTTCCAGGAGCAGCAGAAAGTGGCGGCCCTGGATGCCGGCGCGGACGACTACCTCACCAAGCCCTTCGGCATCGACGAGCTGCAGGCGCGCATGCGCTCGACGCTGCGCCGCAGCGGACGCGCCACGCCCCGGCCGAGCCGGAGCCGCTACGAGCACCAGGGCCTGAGCGTGGATTTCGACACGCACCAGGTCTGCCTCGCCGGCAAGCCCGTGCACCTGACGCCGCTGGAGTTCCGGCTGCTGGCCGTGCTGGTGCGCCAGGCCGGCAAGGTCATTACGCACCGGCAACTGCTGCGCGAGGTGTGGGGCCCGCACCACGAGGAAGACGACCACTACCTGCGCATCTACATGCGCCAGTTGCGCAGCAAGCTCGAGGCGAATCCGGCGCAGCCGCGCTTCCTGCTCAACGAGCCCGGCGTGGGCTATCGCCTGTTCGTCGAGTGACCGGCGTGCCGCGGGCCCGTCTCACGCCGTCAGCCGGCCCACGGCGCGGCGCACCAGCGGCGCCAGCACCGTCACCGTCGGGAAGGCCACCGGCCAGGTCAGGGCGCAGCTCTTCAGCCACTGCGCGGGGAAGTCCGGCTGCAGGCCCTGCGTCGTCAGCAGCACGAAGGCCGAGACGATGCAGACCATGACGGCCGAGAGCAGGGCCCCGAACACGAGCGGGGCGAAGCGGGCGGGAACGCGCATTGCGGTTTTCTCCTTGAGGTCGGTGAAGCAAGGCCGGTGAAGGCACCGTGAGTTCGGCGCTCCAGGGATTCAGCGTTACTGCAGGTGCAGCAGGCGGGTGCCCCAGCCGGCGGCATAGAGCCCGAGGCCGAACACCGCGTGCATGACGAGGCTCTGCAGGCGCGCGGCACGGGGCCGCGGCGTGCATCGCGCGGCGAGGCCGGCGCCCATGCCGGGCTGCATCAGCAGGAAGGGCGCGGCCACGGTGCCGAGGCCGACGAGCAGCGCCGGCAACAGCGTCGGCTGCCGCGCCCACGCCGGGCCGGCGACGGCGAGCAGCAGCGCGGCATAGGCGATGCCGATCGCGTAATGCGCACTCCAGCCGAGCAGGGCCTCGCCGCGCACCGGTGCGGCCGCCGCGATGGCGGGGTGCACGAAGCGGCCGCGCGGCATGTGCGCGAACCAGCGCCCCACCAGCCCGTAGTTGGGCGGCGCGACGCCGAAGAGGCGTTGCCGCAGCAGCGCCCAGAGATCCATCACCGCCGTCGCGCCGGTGCCGATGAGCAGCGTGTCCATCACCACGTTCATGTTGTCCTCCGACTTGTTTTCGAACTGGCTGGAGTACAGAGTGCCACTTCAAGTCGACTTGAGGTCAAGGGCATGCGGGAGCTGGATATCACCGAGGTCGCGCGGCAGTCCGGACTGCCGGCCTCGACGCTGCGCTATTACGAGGAACGCGGGCTGATCGCGTCGGTCGGTCGGCACGGCCTGCGCCGTCTCTTCCCTCCCGCGGTGCTGGAGACGCTGGCGCTGATCGCGCTGGGCCGTGCCGCCGGCTTCTCGCTCGACGAGATCGCGCACATGTTCGCGCCCGGCGGGCGCGTGGAGATCGACCGGGAACTGCTGCTGGCCAAGGCGGAGGAGCTGGAGGCGACGATCCGCAAGCTCGCGACGCTGCGCGACGGCCTGCGCCATGCGGCGGCCTGCCGTGCGCCGAGCCATCTGGAATGCCCGACGTTCCGCCGCCTGATGGGCGTGGCCGTGAAGCGGGGCAGCGGGAAGAAGACGCGGAAGGGGTGAAGCCAGAAGAGGCGCGAAGCCGCGCGGACGCGCGGCTTCGGGGGCGCGTCAGACGTTGCCGGAGACGCCCGACGGCTTGCGCCGGCGCCGGCGGCGCGGCGGGCTGCCGGCCGCTTCCGTGCCGGCGGGCCGGCCCTGCGGTGGCGGCGCGGTTTTCGGCCGGGGCGCGGACGGCTTGTTGCCCGGGGCGTGGCCGCCCTTCGGCGCAGAGCCGGGCTTGCCCTTCGGCGCGGCCGGCTTGCCCTGGGCCGGTCGGGCCCCGCCGGTTTTCGGCGCCCCGGCTTTCGGCGCGCTGCGGCCGGCACGCGGCGGCCGCGCCTCGCGCGGCTTGCGCAGCGGTTCCGCCACCGCGTTGGGATCGGGTTCGAAGCCCGGGATCACGACCTGCTCGAGCTGGCGCTTCATCAGCTTCTCGATGTCGGCGAGCAGCTTGTGCTCGTCGACGCAGACCAGCGACACCGCCTCGCCCTCGGCGCCGGCGCGGCCGGTGCGGCCGATGCGGTGCACGTAGTCCGCCGGCGTGTTGGGCAGCTCGTAGTTCACCACGTGCGGCAGGCCGTCGATGTCGATGCCGCGCGCCGCGATGTCGGTGGCGACCAGCACGCGCAGGCTGCCGTCCTTGAAGCCGCCCAGCGCGCGCTCGCGCGCGCTCTGGCTCTTGTTGCCGTGGATGGGCAGGGCGCTGATGCCGTTCTCGTTGAGCTGCTCGGCCAGGCGGTTGGCGCCGTGCTTGGTGCGCGTGAAGACCAGCACCTGCGACCAGTTGCCGCGCTTGATGAGTTTCTCCAGCAGTTCGCGCTTGCGGCCGCGGTCCACCGGATGCACCACCTGCGACACGAGTTCGGCGGGCGCGTTGCGGCGCGCCACCTCGATGTGCACCGGATCGTGCAGGATGCCGGCGGCGAGCTGCTTGATCTCGTCGGAGAAGGTGGCGGAGAAGAGCAGGTTCTGCCGCTTCGCGGGCAGGAGCTGCAGCACGCGGCGGATGTCGCGGATGAAGCCCATGTCGAGCATGCGGTCGGCTTCGTCCAGCACCAGCGTCTCCACGCCGGAGAGGTCGATGGCCCGGAGGCCGGCGAGGTCGAGCAGGCGGCCCGGCGTCGCCACCACGATGTCGGTGCGGCGGTTCAGCTTCTCGCGCTGCGGATTGATGGCGACGCCGCCGAAGATCACCAGCGATTTCACGTCGATGAACTTGCCGTAGGTGCGCACGCTCTCCTCGACCTGCGCGGCGAGTTCGCGCGTCGGCGTCAGGATCAGCACGCGGATCTTCGCTTTCGCGTTCGACTTCGCGAAGTCGTGCTGCGTGAGGCGCTGCAGGAGGGGCAGCGTGAAGCCGGCGGTCTTGCCGGTGCCGGTCTGCGCGGCGGCGAGCAGGTCGCGGCCGGCGAGCACGGCGGGAATGGCTTCCGTCTGGATGGGCGTGGGCGTGGTGTAACCGCTCTCTTCGATGGCACGGACGAGGGCGGGTGAAAGGCCGAGGGCGGCAAAGGCTGAAGACAAAACAGGATCCGGGTCGGGCGGGAAAGGGCGCGATTATCCGCGCTTGCGCGGCAAACGGATAGGAAAACATGGGTCGGGTGACGACGTGCCGAGGGTGCGGGCCGGTCCCGGGTCCGCGGTCCTTCCGCTTTGCGGTAGCGGCGCCTGGAGGGTGGGCGTACGGAGCATGCCCATGCAGCCAGGCAGACGGGCCCTCACCGTGGCAAGGTCAGGACTGCCGCACGGTCATGTGGCGCGCGACTACCGGCGGCTTCCTGTTCAGGATGTCCACCGGCACGCCGCTGGACGGTGGGCTCAGTAGCTCTGCGCGGCCTGCTGCGCGCGCAGTTCGTCCTGCCGCTTCACAAGGTCCTCGGCATGCTGCTGCCACTGGGCGCGCTTCTCGTCGTCCGCCTGTTGCGCCTCGCGCGACGGCTGCGCCGCCGTGCTGCCGGGCAGCATGCCCTGCAACTGCGGGTTGGCCTGCATCAGGGCCTGCAGTTGCGCCTGCGCGGCGCGGGAATCCTCGGGCTGCGCGGCCTTTTTCGCCTTGCGCTCGGCGAGCAGCTCCTGCATCGGCAGCTCGATGCGCGACAGCTTCCAGTCCAGGCCCTTGCGCAGCAGCACCAGCTTGTAGGGCTTGTCCGCCTCCTTGCCCACGGTGACGTGGAATTCGCTCGTGCCCTTGAGCGCCATGCTTGCGCCGGCGAAGGCGTCGCCGTCCGGCGCGGGCTGCTGCTTGTGCGCTTCCTTGATCAGCGTGGAGAGGCCCGAGGGCGTGACCATGCTGTCCACCATGGGATCGACCAGCGCGGACACGAAGGCCACGGCCATGCCGGCGAAGGGGTTGTCGGCACTGGCCTCTGCCCCGAGCTCCGCCGTCACCGCCTGGCGCATCTGCGCCTTCAGGCTCTCGCGCAGCGCCGGGAAATCCACGTGCGCCTCCAGCGCCTGCTGGTCGCCGGACTGCAGCGCCTTGTTGAGCCCGCGCACGGCGAGATAAGGCGAGGCGAAGAAATACGCGACGCCGAGGGCGACGATGACGAGAGCGAGTTTTTTCATGGGGTCCGGGTCCCTGCGGTGGCGAGAGGGGCGCCCGCCGCGCCGGGTATGGGGCGCGCAGGCGGTCTTCCGGTATTAGAAAGCGGGCCGGGCACGGCGGGAACCGCAAAGGGGGCAAGCGCGGGCAAAGTGCGGACGGAGTGCCGGCGGCCCTCTTGCCACCGGACGCCGTCAGGCGCGGCGCGCGGCCTGAGCACTTTGGTCAATGCCTTTGGCGATCACCGTCATTGTCCCGGGGGCCGGCGCGGCGCAAGGTACGGCCCATGCCCGGCGCCGGCTCGGCCCGCATTCCCTCGAGGACACTTCCATGGCCCGTGAAAGGACAGCTTCCGCCCACCACGACGTGATCGTCATTGGCGCCGGCTTCTCCGGC
>JAJNDL010000099.1 GCA_021156385.1 Moraxellaceae bacterium
GAAGGCGGGGACAGCGAGCGCTACCAGACGGTGTACGCACATCCGGACAAGGTGGCCTCGGCAGCCGCACCTACCGCAGGCCTGCACTTCGACGACGCCATCCTGGCGGAGCTGGCCGCACGCGGCGTGGAAAAATCCTTCGTCACCCTGCATGTCGGTGCCGGCACCTTCCAGCCGGTCCGGGTCGAGGACGTCACCAGCCATCGCATGCACAGCGAATGGCTGAGCGTGTCTCCCGAGACCGTGGCGGCGGTGCGCGCGACCAAGGCCCGGGGCGGTCGGGTGGTTGCCGTGGGCACGACCTCCGTGCGCTCGCTGGAGACAGCGGCGAGGAGCGCCGCGCCGGGAGACTGGCTGAATCCCTACGAGGGCGAGACCGACATCTTCATCTATCCCGGCTACGAGTGGTGTGTCGTGGATGCGCTGGTCACCAATTTCCATCTGCCCGAGTCCACGCTACTGATGCTGGTCTGCGCCTTTGCTGGCTATGAGACCGTCATGGCGGCGTACCGCGAGGCAGTGCAGGAGCGCTACCGCTTTTTCAGCTATGGCGATGCCATGTTCCTGGCGCGCCAAGCCTGAGTGCGAAAGGCGCGCAAAGAGAAGAAGAGCCCATGAAATTCAATCTCATCAATACTGACGGCCGGGCCCGTCGCGGCGAACTGCAGTTTGCACGCGGCACGGTGCAGACGCCGGCCTTCATGCCCGTCGGTACCTACGGCACCGTCAAGGCCATGCTGCCGCGCGACATCCACGAGATCGGTGCCGAGATCATCCTCGGCAACACCTTCCATCTCTGGCTGCGGCCCGGCACGGAGGTCATCAAGGCGCATGGCGACCTGCACGACTTCATCGACTGGGAAAAGCCCATCCTCACCGACTCCGGCGGCTTCCAGGTGTTCTCGCTGGGCAAGCTGCGCAAGATCACGGAGGAGGGCGTCACGTTCGCCTCGCCCATCACGGGTTCCAAGGTCTTCCTGAGCCCCGAGGTCTCCATGCAGGTGCAGCAGGACCTCGGTTCCGACATCGTCATGATCTTCGACGAGTGCACGCCCTATCCGGCCAGCGAGCAGCAGGCGCGCGAGTCAATGGCGTTGTCGCTGCGCTGGGCGAAGCGCTCGCGTGCGGAGTTCGACCGGCTGGAGAATCCCAATGCCCTGTTCGGCATCGTGCAGGGCGGCATGTACGAGCACCTGCGCGAGGAGTCGCTGGCGGCGCTCGCCGGCATCGGCTTCGACGGTTACGCCATCGGCGGCCTGTCGGTAGGGGAGCCCAAGGAAGACATGCTGCGCATCCTCGACCACGTGCCGGTGCGGATGCCCGCGGACAAGCCGCGCTACCTGATGGGGGTGGGCAAGCCAGAGGACATCGTCGAGGCGGTGCGACGCGGCGTCGACATGTTCGATTGCGTCATGCCCACCCGCAATGCACGCAACGCCCATCTTTTTACCAGCAACGGCGTGGTGCGCCTGCGCAACAGCCAGTACAAGACCGACACCGGCCCCCTGGATCCGGAGTGCGACTGTTACACCTGCCGCAACTTCTCCCGGGCCTACCTGCACCACCTCGACAAGTGCGGCGAAATCCTCGGCGCCCAGCTCAATACCCTGCACAACCTGCGCTATTACCAGAGCCTCATGAGCGGTTTGCGCGGGGCTATTGAACAGGGTACATTGCAGCGCTTCGTGGACGGCTTCTATGCCCGTCGTGGGCTGCCAACCCCTTCTATCTAAAGGTTTTTATTCAAGGACGGTCCGGGCTTCCGGATCTCCCGCCACGGAACTTCCGGAGACTGCCAATGAGCCTGTTCATCGCCAATGCCTATGCCGAAGGCGCAGCTGCCGCACCAGGTCCTTCCATGACCGGGCAACTGGTCATGCTGGGCATTTTTGCCCTGGTTTTCTATTTCCTGCTGCTGCGTCCGCAGCTCAAGCGCCAGAAAGAGCACAAGTCGCTGATCGATGCGCTGCAGAAGGGCGAAGAGGTGGTGTTTGCCGGCGGCCTCATCGGCACCATCCAGAAGGTCGACGGCGACTTTGCCGTGATCGAGCTGGCCAACGGCGTGGAAGTGAAGGTGCAGCGCGCCTCCATTGTTGCGACCCTGCCCAAGGGCACGATCAAGAACATTTAAAAAAACCGGACCCGGCGCGGTGCCAGAGCCGTGCCGGTTTGTTGAGGGTGTCCCATGCGTAGCTCCTGGTGGAAGTACCTTCTGATCGTCACTGTCGTGCTGGTCAGCCTGGTCTATTCCCTGCCCAATCTCTATCCCGACGAGCCTGCCGTGCAGGTGTCCGGCGCCACGGCCGCCGTGCCGGCCAACCAGGCGGTGCTGGAGAGCGCGACGCGCGCGCTGACGGTGGCCGGCATTCCCTTCCACGATGCCGGGCTGCAGGGGCGGGAAGGCAAGGAGAGCGTGCTCATCCGTGTCAACAATCCCACGGACCAGTTGCGTGCCCAGGAAGTGATCAAGCGCGCGCTTGGCGACAACTATGTCACCGCCCTCAACTTGGTGCCGACCACGCCCGACTGGCTGAAGGCACTGGGTGCCCAGCCCATGAAGCTCGGCCTCGACCTGCGCGGTGGCGTGCATTTCCTGCTCGAAGTGGACATGAGCAAGGTGCTCGAGCAGCGCCAGGACTCCTACATCAGCGAGATCCGGACCAAGCTGCGCGACAAGAAGATCGCCTATCGCAGTGTCGGCGAGCGCGGCGAGGGCTTTGCCATCAGGTTCGAGAGCGCCGACGAGCGCCAGCAGGCCGAAGACCTGCTCAAGGCCGATGCCGAGTTCGCCACCAGCTTCGTCTACAAGCGCGACGACACTCCCGACGGCTTCTTCACCTATCTCGACTACACGCCGCAGAAGCTGCGCGAGGTCGCCAAGTCCGCGGTCGGCCAGAACCTCATGACCATCCGCAACCGCGTCAACGAGCTGGGCGTGGCGGAAGCCGTCGTGCAGCAGCAGGGTGCGAACCGCATCGTGGTCGAACTGCCCGGCCTGCAGGATACGGCGGAAGCCAAGCGCATCCTCGGTCGCACCGCGACCCTGGAGTTCCGCCCCGTCGACATGGAGCACCTCAACGAGAACTTCACCGGTATTGCCCCTCCCGGTACCGAGGCGCTGCCCTACAAGGACAATCCTGGCCTGCGCGTCCTGCTGCTGAAGCAGAAGATCATTACCGGCGATCAGGTCACCGATGCCAGCCTGACCCGCGACCAGAACATGCAACCTGCCGTGAGCGTGAATCTCGATTCCCGCGGCGGCAAGAAGATGGGCAATTTCACGAAGGAAAACATCGGCAAGAACATGGCCGTGGTCTTCGTCGAAACCAAGCGCAAGTCCCGCGAGGTCACGGGTGCGGACGGCAAGCCGACCCAGGTGTTCGACACCGTCGTGGAGCGCAGCGTGATCAGCAACGCCACCGTGCAAGGCCTGTTCAGCTCGAGCTTCCAGATCACCGGCCTGGACTCGCCGGCAGAAGCCGCGGAACTGGCGCTGCTGCTGCGCGCAGGTGCACTGGCGGCGCCCATGTACTTCGTCGAGGAGCGTACCATCGGCCCGTCGCTCGGCCAGGAGAACATCGAGAAGGGCATGCAGTCGACGGTGGTGGGCTTCATCCTCGTCGCGGTCTTCATGCTCTTCTTCTACAAGGTGTTCGGCATCATGGCCAACGTTGCGCTCTTCGTGAACGTGGCGATCGTGGCTGCCATCATGGGCGCGCTGGGTGCGGCGCTCACCCTGCCCGGCATCGCCGGCATCGTGCTGACGGTCGGCATGGCGGTGGACGCCAACGTGCTGATCTACGAGCGCATCCGCGAGGAACTGAATCGTGGCATGTCGCCGCATGCCGCCATCATTGCCGGCTACGATCGCGCCTTCACGACCATCATCGACTCGCATATCACGACGCTGGTAGTGGCCGTGATCCTGTGGGCTGTCGGCTCCGGCCCCATCAAGGGCTTCGCCGTCACGCTGTTCTGGGGAATTCTGTCGTCCCTGTTCACCTCCATTACCGTCACGCGTGCCATCTGCGACCTGATCTACAGTCGCAACCGCCGTGTTACCAAGCTGAGCATCTGAGGAGAAACGGATCATGGCAGAGCAGCGCATCGTTCGTTTCATGAAGCATCGCAAGCTGATTGCGGCCTTTTCTCTGGCGGTAGTGCTGATCGGCATCGTCTCGCTGGTGGTCCGCGGCCTCAATCTCGGCCAGGATTTCACCGGCGGTACGACTGCCGAGATCAGCTTTGCCAAGCCGGTTGACCAGGAAGCGGTGAAGGCCGCACTGGAGAAGGCCGGTTTCCATGACGCGCTCGTCCAGCACCTGGACACGATTTCGGAAGTGCAGGTGCGCATGCCGCCGCAAAAGGGGCACGAGAGCAACCTGAGCGCCGACATCCAGAAGGCGGTGAGCTTCGATCCGGATAACCCGGCCACCCTCAGGCAGGTCGACAGCGTCGGCTCCCAGGTGGGTGACGAGCTTTACACGCAGTCCCTGTATGCCGTCATCCTGTCGCTCGGGCTGATGATGGTCTACGTGGCCATGCGGTTCCGCTTCAAGTTCGCGGTCGGTGGCGTCGTCTCCCTGCTGCACGACGTGTTGTTCACGGTCGGCATCTTTTCCATCTTCGGCTGGCCTTTCGATCTGACCGTCCTGGCGGCAGTGCTTGCGCTGATCGGTTACTCGCTCAACGACACCATCGTGATCTTCGACCGTATTCGCGAGAATTTCCGCAAGCTGCGCAGGGCAGACCCGGAGGAGATCGTGGATCTTTCCCTGACCGAAACCCTGCGCCGTACGTTCATGACGGTGACGACGGTGATCCTGGTCGTGCTCGCCCTGCTGTTCCTGGGTGGCCCGGCACTCAAGTGGTTCTCGATTGCATTGCTGATCGGCCTGTTCGTCGGGACCTACTCCTCGATCTACATCGCTACCAACTACGCGCTGACGATGGGGCTTTCGAAGGAAGACTTCCTCGTGGCCAAGGGTGAAGTGGACGATCGCCCCTGACCCGTTGCAGGCAAACAAAAAAGCCCGGCAATGCCGGGCTTTTTCATGCAGGAATTCAGTGTCGGGACGGATCTGGCGGTCGGGCGGTGCGGGCTTCCCGCTTGGCCGGCGTCTGTTCGGATAAAGGCGGCGAGGCACTCTCCCACGTTTCCGGTGCCTCTGCTGCGCCCAGCCAGGTCCAGAATTCGAGGACTTCGCGCTCCAGGGCTTGCTCGAGTGCTTTCAGGTTTTCCCTCTTCCGCATGACTCCCCCCTGCCCATGCCCTGCCTCAGGCAAGTGTAGTCCAGAGGAGAGGAGGGCATTCAGCGGCGCAGGCCGGCATCCATATGCGGTGCCAGCGTGGTCAGCAGGGCCTTGAGGAGCTTGGGGTTGCCGGCCACGACATTGCCCGAGTCCAGGTAGTTGTGGCCGCCGGTAAAGTCGCTGACGAGGCCGCCGGCCTCGCGGACGAGCAGGTCGCCGGCGGCGATGTCCCAAGGCGAGAGGCCGAACTCGAAGAAGCCGTCGAGGCGGCCGGCCGCCACATAGGCGAGGTCGAGCGCGGCCGAGCCGGCGCGGCGCAGGCCGGCCGTTTGCTTGGCCACGTCCTTGAACATGCCGAGGTAGTTGTCGATGTGGGGCATCTGGTCGGGGCGGAAGGGAAAGCCGGTGCCGATCAGGCCACCCTCCAGGTTCTTGCGGGAGGTGACGCGCATGCGGCGCCCGTTCATGGCGGCACCGCGGCCGCGGCTGGCGGTGAATTCCTC
>JAJNDL010000449.1 GCA_021156385.1 Moraxellaceae bacterium
AAGGGGAAACGAGGACATGAAGCGCGCCACGAAAGGGCTGCTGATCGCAGCGGCCGTACTCCTGCTGGCACTCGCCGGCATCACCGCCGCGGTGTGGGCACCGGACCGCAGCGTGGCGGAACTCAGTGCGAAATGGGCGCCGCTGCCCTCGCAGTTCATCACCGTGAACGGCATGCAGGTGCACCTACGCGACGAAGGCCCGCGCGAGGACCCGCTGCCCATCGTGCTGCTGCACGGCACCTCCGCCAGCCTGCACACCTGGGACGGCTGGACCGCGGAACTCGCGAAGACGCGCCGCGTCATCCGCTTCGACATGCCGGGCTTCGGCCTCACCGGCCCTGCGCCCGACAACGACTATGCCCTCGCCAGCTACGTGAAGTTCGTCACCGGTGTCGCCGACGCGCTCGCGCTGCAGAAATTCGTGCTGGCCGGCAACTCGCTGGGCGGGCGCATCGCCTGGGAAGTCGCCCTCGCCCATCCCGGCCGTGTCGAGAAACTCATCCTGGTCGATGCCGGCGGCTACCCGCTCGGCGACAACTCCATGCCCATCGGCTTCCGCATCGCCATGACACCGGGACTCAGCCACCTGATGGACTACACGCTGCCGCGCGCGATGGTCGCGTCCAGCGTGCGCGACGTCTATGGCGATCCCGCGAAGGTGACGCCGGAACTCGTCGACCGCTACTACGACCTGACGCTGCGCGCCGGCAACCGCGCCGCGCTGCGCGAGCGCTTCAAACAACAGGACTTCGCCGACGAGTCCGCGCGCATCCGCCAGCTCCGTCAGCCCACCCTCGTGATCTGGGGCCGCAAGGACAAACTGCTGCTGCCCTCCTTCGCCGAGCGCTTCGGCCGCGACATCGCCAACAGCGAGGTGGTGATGTTCGATGCGCTGGGCCACGTACCGCACGAAGAGGATCCGCAGGCCACGCTCGCGCCGGTACTGAAGTTCCTCTGATCCGGGCGACCTGAAAAAGAAAGGGCGGAGTGACACGCTGTCACCCCGCCCTTTTGGTTTGCCCGCCAGGTCGGCCGGCGCCGCGGCTTGCAGTTCGAACTGCCGCCCGGTGGTCGGCCAGCGGGCCTGCCCTGCCCGGGCAGTACCCCAGAGTGATCCCACAGGGAGAGGACGTCGGAAACCACCCGATGGTAGTGCTGACCCCCTGCGCTCCCTACAGGGCACGAAGGTCCATCTTCTTAAATGCCATGGACGCATAATAAAAATGGGCAACCTGATCCGCTCCCAGTCCCTGCAGGGATATGCAGGCCTGGTCCGCAGCCTAGGCGGTGACCCCGTCGAACTGATGGGCCGTTTCCAGATCACTCCCGCGATGCTGGCGAATCCCGACAGCTTCCTGCCTTTCCGCCACCTGAACGGCCTGCTGGAGGCGAGTGCGCAACTCCTCGACTGCCCGGACTTCGGCCTGCGTCTTTCCCGGCAGCAGGGGCTGGAGGTGCTGGGGCCGGTGGCCGTGGTCGCGCGCAGTGCCGGCAGCATCGCCCAGGCCCTGCAGGCCATTGCCGACTACCTGCCGCTGCACAGCCCCGCCCTGCGCCTCAGCGCTGCCTTTCTCTCCACCGACCTGGTGAAGTTCAGCTACGAGATCCTCGAGCCGCGGCTGGCCGAAACGCGTCAGGTCAGCGAGCTCAGCCTGGGCATCGGCCTGCAGACCCTGAAGATCCTGGCGGGGCCCGAAGCCCGGCCGGCCGCCGTGTTCTTTCCGCACGCACCTCTGCTCGACGCCGGCTTCTACCGCGATTTCTTCGGCTGCCGCGTGCAGTTCGGCCAGGCCAGCTCGGGCATGCTGATGCCCTTCGGCCTGCTCGCGCAGTCCATTGCGGATGCCGACAGCGCCACCCACCGCCTGGCCCGGCAGTACCTGGACTCCATGGTGCCGCCGGGCGCGCAGCAGCGCTTCGGCGATTACGTCTCGCACCTGGTCCGGCGCCTGCTGCCGGCGGGCCAGTGCACGCTCGCCGCAGTGGCCACCCAGCTCTGCATCAGCATGCGTACGCTGCAGCGGCGCCTCGACAACGAAGGCCTGCTGTTCGACGAGCTGGTCGACCGCGAGCGGCGCGACCTCGCCGCGTACTACGTGTCGACTTCGCGCATGCCCCTGAGCCAGGTCACCGGCCTGCTCGGCTACACCGAGCAGAGCACCTTCATCCGCGCCTTCCGCCGCTGGTTCGGGGTGACGCCGCGCGAATTCCGCACAACTCCCCGCCCGCCGCTGCCGGATACCGAGCCGCAGGTCGCGCTGGCCACCGACCCGGTGCCCTGAGCGCAGGAGTCATTGAAAAAGGGCGGAACGACTGTCGTTCCGCCCTTTCTGTTTCTGTACGCAGATCTGCCGCGCCTGAGGTTGTGGCTGCGCAGCAAACCGGGTTCACGCCTGCGCTCGATGGAACTGCCAGCTCAGCCAGAGCGGCAGCAGGAGCAGCAGCGCACTGGCGAAATACGGCAGGTGCGGATTTACCTGGTAGAGCCCGGTGCCGAGCACCGGGCCGATGATGGACCCCAGCGCCGGCACCGCCGAGGTGAGGCCGGCGAGCGCGCCCTGCTCGTCCGGCGTC
>JAJNDL010000100.1 GCA_021156385.1 Moraxellaceae bacterium
CGCGCATAGCCGGCGAAGAAATCCGTGAACCAGGCGCGGCGGCGCACGCGCTGCGCGGCAGGCTGGCCGTGCAGGCAGCGCAGCGCGAGTTCGACCTGCGCCTGCTGCGCCGCGTTGGCCACCTTGCTGTCGGGCGCCACCAGCCAGCGCAGGCGGCCGTTCTCGAGCACGAAATCCTGTTCCGCGACACAGCCGCGCGCGATGAGCAGCGCCTGCACGAAGGCCGTGCGCAGCTTCGGCACCGCCCAGAGGCCGCCCAGCCGCGCCGCCTCGTGCAGTGCCGCTTCGCCGCGCGGCAGCAGCGTGCCGTCGGCATATTCGCTGCCGGC
Source organism: Moraxellaceae bacterium (assembly GCA_021156385.1). Lineage (GTDB taxonomy): Bacteria > Pseudomonadota > Gammaproteobacteria > Pseudomonadales > Moraxellaceae > UBA2031. The sequence goes on from JAJNDL010000100.1 coordinate 330, forward strand.
CTGCCAAGCCTCCGTCAGCTGGACCAGCTGGGTCATGAAGGCGGCGGCATCCTCGGCCTGTTCGCGGGTGAGCTGCAGCGGATGGCGCAGCAGGTCCAGCAGCACGCGCTCGCCGTCGGGGCTGAGCAGCAGCGCGGCGAAGGAAAACACGGGCGCGGCGCGTCCTCCCAGCCAGGCGGCCGCGCGTGCCAGGGCGCCGTCCTCGCCACTCCAGCGCAGCCAGGCATGCGCGAGCGTCGAGGCGGTGGTACAGACCACGCGCGCGCCCTCGCCCGTCAGCAGCCGGAAATCCGCGGCGTTCTCGCCCGGGGCGACCGCCTTGATGCCGCTGCCTTCCAGCGCCTGATTGACGAGGGCGAGCAGCGCATCGGCGCCCTCCTTCTCCTCGCAGATGAGATGCACGGCAAGGCCGCAGCGGGCCGCCACCGCGGCGGCCAGTGCCACGGCCGGTGCGCGGTCGGCGGCCGGCATCACCACATAACAGCCGCGCAGCAGGGCCAGCACGCGGCGCAGCAGCGCGGGTTCGGGCGCCGTGCCGCAGGCGGCGCAGGCCTCGGCAAAGGCATTGCGTACGCGTTGCAGGTCGATGTCGCCGGGCGCTGCCGCAGCCAGGGAGACGTCAGCCGCGGCGGCGGCCAGCGCGGCGGCGAGGAAGCGTTCCTCGCGGTGCCGCGCGAAGCGGTGTCGCTGCAGCCAGTCGAAGCCGGCGACGCCGGGCAGCGGCTGGTGGCGGCGCAACGGCGCGCGGCCGGGCACGGCCGGCGGGCGCGCATCGCGCGGCCACAGCGGCGCCACGGCGGGAACGACGGGCTCAGACATCCAGCCTCCGCAGGAAGACGCGGCGTAGGTCGCGGCGCACGCGGTCCCAGAGCGGCTCGGGGCGGTGCACGAAGCGCACGAAGACACGCTCGCCGACGCGCCAGCCCGGTCGTGCCGGCGCCGCCAGCTCGAACTGGAACAGCGGCTCGATGCTGCGCAGCTCGTTGGCCGCGGACGGATCCAGCGCGTGGTTGCCGCCGCCCTCCAGGCTGAGCGCCGCGCTCGGCAGCAGGCGCTGGGCTTCCGGGACTTCGCGCAGCGGGCGCACGTCGACGACGTCGCCGGGCGCGCTGGAGAAGCGCACCTGCACGCGCTTCGTGTGCTGGCGCACCAGGTCGATGTCGTCCTGGCTCACCACCACGCGCAGCAGCACCTCGCGGCCGGAGATCACGTAGCCGACCACGGTGCCGCGCGTGAAGAAGCGGCCCAGCAGTCCCTGGCGCTCATCCAGCGCCAGCGTGCCGCTTTCCTGCGCGACGAGGTCGAGGCCGGCGAGGCGCTGCTGTGCGTCCTCCAGTTCGGCAACGGCACGGTCGTATTCCTCGGCCAGGATCGCGATTTCGCTGCGGCTTTCCGCCGCGGCCTGGCGATAGCGCAGGTCCAGTTCCTGCACGCGCGCGCCGAGCGCGACGACGTTGGTCTCGATCTGCGGATTGTCGAGCTGCGCCACCAGCTCGCCGGCCTGCACGGTCTCGCCGTTGCGGCGCGCGACATGGCTCAGGACGCCGTCGCCGCCGGCATAGAGGCGTGCGCTCTCCGGCACCCACACCACGCCTTCCGTGACCGTGTAGGACGGCAGCGGCACGAACACCGCGAACAGCACCAGCGCGGCGAGGCTGCCGCCCAGCCACTGCCAGGCGCGCGGCCGCGATTCCGCGAAGCGGTGGTCGGTGGCGACGCTCTTCAGCACGCGCCAGGCTGGCAGGACCAGTGCGTTGGCGAACGCCAGGATGCCGAGCAGCGTGCCGAAGATGAAGAAGCGCCCGGCCACGGCGAAGACGATGCCGAAGGTGACGAAGAGTTTGTAGATGAAGGCGGCGATCGCATAGAAGGTGAACCAGCGCGCCTCGCGCCGACTCTGCGCCGGGTCCGGCACGTCCATGCGCAGCACGCGCTTCTGCAGCAGGTAGCCGATGTACTGGTTGGCGCGGTTGCCGAAGTTCGGCATCTCCAGCCAGTCGGCGAGGATGTGGTAGGCATCGAAGCGCAGAAGCGGATTGCCGTTGAACACCACTGCGGAAATGCCGGCGATGATCATCAGGTTGTAGGCCACCGCGCGCACGAGGCCGGGCTCCACCGCCACCCACACGAAGGTGGCGAGCGAGGCGATCAGCAGCTCCACCTGCATGCCGGCGAAGCCGACCAGCATGCGCTGGCGCTTGTCCTTGAAGAAGCCGGCGTGCGAGGCGTCCACGTAGGGTGTCGGGATGAAGATCAGGAACATCACGCCGAGCTCGCGCACCTCCCCGCCCCAGCGCTTCACGGCCCAGCCGTGGCCGCACTCGTGGATGAGTTTCAGGAGCGGATAGAGAATGCCGAGCAGCAGCAGGTTCTCGCTGGCCAGCAACTGGTCGATCATGTTGCCGGTGAGTTCGTTCCAGTGCAGGCCGACCTGCAGCAGCGCGAGCAGGACGACGGCGAGCCAGATGAAGAAGCCGCGGCGCGAGAACAGCCAGCTGCCCAGCGGCAGCGTGGCCCCGAGCAGGCGGTCGGGATCGAAGAGCGGCAGGCGCAGCGCCAGCGGCGACTTGACGTAGCCCAGCACGCGCTTGACGGCGATGTCGCGCGAGCGTTCGCCAAGTTCGTCGAGATCGGGCGGCAGGTCCGCGAGCAGGAGGTCGCACGAGGCGAGCTGGCTGACCAGGCGCACGACCTCGCCCTGCGTGGGCACGTCGTCGCCGAGCGCCTCGCACATCTCCTTCCAGATGCCGTCGAGGTCGCGCGCGCCGTCGAAGCGCGCAATGATCTCCCAGGCCGGCAGCGTGACGCGGAACAGGCGGTTGCTGCCCGGCTCGCGCAGCACCATCCAGGTTTCGCCGCGGAACTGCTGGCGGCTGACCTGCACCTGGCGGCGCAGCAGCGGCCGCATGGCGGCCACGCGATACCATTCCGGGCTGAAGAGATCCGACTGGCTCATCGCCCCACCGCTACGGCAGCCAGCGCCAGAACCACAGGCGCAGCCAGTCGATCACGGGTTGCATCCACACCCAGAGCAGCGGCCGGTAGCCGGCCGTGACCTTGCCCACGCCTTCCATGCCGGGGCGCAGCGCCGGCTGCGTCTCGAGCAGGCGGCCCTCGACGCGGAAATGGTTGATGCCGCCCTCGGCGGTGGCGATGGCGGTGAGGCGCGTCACCTCGAAGGGAAAGGCATCGTCGGGCAGCGAGGAGAGCACGAGGTTGCCGCGCTGCTTTTTTTCGATGTCGTCGATGTAGCGTTCGTCGACCTTGAGCACGACGCGGTAATCGGAAAGCGGAGCGATCTCGTAGAGTACCTCGCCCTGCGTCACGCGGCTGCCGAGGCGCTGCGACAGGTCGCCGGTGAGCACGAGGCCGGCAATGGGCGCCGTGAGCTGCGTGCGCTCGAGCTTGGTCGCGACGAGCTGGAGCTCGGCATCCGCCTGCTGCGACTGCGCCGAGCTGATGTTGGCGCGGGCACGGTCGTGGTCGCCCAGCGCTTCCTGGAACTGGCCCTGGTACTGCGAGAGCTGGCCGATCCACTTGAGCTGCTCGAGGCGCAGGTCGCGGTCGTCGAGGGCGCTGAGCAGCTGGCCCTGCTTCACCATGTCGCCGGCCCGCACCGGCGCGCTGGCGAGGAAGCCGTCGAAAGGAGCCACCACCGCGCGCTTCTCCGCGCCTTCCAGCACCACGTCGGCGGTCACGCGGTAGGGGGCGGGAATCACCGCGAGCAGGAGCAGCAGCGCGAGCAGGCCGGTGACCACGTAGCGGCGCAGGGTCGAGGCCGGCGCCAGGAAATCCTGCCAGGCCTGGCGCGCACGGTGACGCACGAAGTCCCAGCCGTCGATGGCGGCGGTGCGGCGGCTTTCGAGCAGCGGCAGCAGGTAGGCCATCAGGGCCTCCGCCGTCTGCCGCTCTTCCGCAGAAAAGGGTTGGTCGGCGCGTTCCAGCAGCAGCACGCCGCGGTAGACGCCGGCATGGTGGCCCGGCACGGCAAGCACGTGCGCGAGGCCGCTTTCCTGGACCAGCATGCGCAGGCCCGGCGTGTCGCGGGAGAGTTCGGCCACGGTGGCCGCGGCGTGCAGCGCGTCCTCCATGCCGGCGACGATGGCGCGCGACTGGCCCATGTTGGGCGCGTGCTGGGCGCTGTGCGAGAGCGCCTCGAGATTGACCTCGAGGCCGCTCACCACGCCCCAGCTGGCGCGGTCGCAGCCCAGCGCGGAAGCAAGGCTGGTGACGGTGGCCAGCACGGCGGCGTGGAAGTCCGCGGCGTCGAGGGCCGCGGCCATCACCTCGAAGGCGATGCGGTTGCGCCCGAGCAGCGCACGGGCGGCGCTGCGGTCCTGGCGCAGGAACATGAGCTCGAGGCCGGCCACGCCCCAGCGCAGCGCCTCCATGGCACGGGAGACGAGATTGCCGGCGGCAGCCTCGATCTCCACCACGACCACGGCGGCAATGCCGCCATCCTCGTGCACGACCGGACAGCCCAGCGAGACCAGCGTGCGGCCGCCGACGAGCTCGGGTTCGGAAACGAGGCCGCGCGCCTGCGCGAAGACATCGTCGGCGATGTCCTGCCAGGTTTCGGTTGCGGCGTGTGCGGGAAAGGCAGCGAGGGGAGTCAGGGATGCGGTGCCGTCGTCGGCGACCACGGGAAGGAAGACCGCGCCACGCGCGGGGACCGCGAGCGCCCGGCATTGCAGAGCCAGCCAGGCACCCGCGTAGGAGGACATGTCGCCGGCAGCGAGGAGCTGCTGCCAGAGTGACGCGCTGTCAGTCGCGACAGGCGCGACACGTTCCCCCGTCTGCACCACGAATCATCAGCTGTTCAGCGTTTCCGGAGCGTGGCTGCCGCCGTCGACCTTGAGCTCGCCGAAGCGCTTCTCGTAGGCGTTCACGACGTTCTGCAGCAGGAGCAGCATGCGCTTGGCAGCGTAGGGATTGAGCACGATGCGATCGGACAGGTTGATCGTCATTTCCTTCTGGCCGGTGTGCCATGCCTGGTTGGTGCCGAACAGCAGGGTCACTTCCTCGCGCGTGCTCGCCACGTTGCAGACGTTGGCGTAGGTGCTGCGCATGTTGGTGTCGTCCCACTTGATCTTCGGCATCGCCGGCTTCTTCGCCTCAGTCACTTTATTGTCCCCTTTGCAGGTATTGGTTGGTGTGTCGGATGGTCAGGGATGATGACCTATTTTCACCGACTCCGTCCATCGTCGTATGCATCCCAGGATTTCAGCACCGGCCTGCCCTTTTTCTCGCGGCGGCGCACCATGCCCCAGCCGAACATGAGGGCGGCGGCGCTCGCGGCGTCGACCACTTCCTCGCTGTCTTCCGGATACACGGGCGCCGGCACCGACAGGTCGGCCTGCGTGCCCGGCAGCGCCGGCGGCAGGTCGCCCGG
>JAJNDL010000101.1 GCA_021156385.1 Moraxellaceae bacterium
CAGGCGGGAAATCTCGTTGGCCACCAGCGCACTGGGAATGTCCAGCGTATGGATGGAAACCAGGCCATCGAGAACCTGGCCCTTGACCTTGTTCTTCACGGCCTGGCGGAACTCTCGCTCCATGTTCTTGCGGACATCGGCGCGGAATTTCTCGACAGTACCGTCCTGCACGCCAAAGGACTTGATGAAGGCCTCATCCAGCTCCGGAAGCACCGGCGTCTGAACCTTGTTGACCTTGACCTTGAACACCGCAGCCTTGCCCTTCAGGTTCTCCGCCTGGTAGTCCTCGGGGAAAGTGACATTCAGCGTGCGCTCTTCACCTGCCTTGACCCCCACCAACCCGGATTCGAAGCCGGGAATCATGCGGTTCGAGCCAAGTACCAGGCTGAAACCCTTGGCACTGCCTCCTTCGAAAGCCACACCGTCGACCGAGCCATCGAAGTCGATGTCCAGGCGGTCGCCATCCTTTGCCGCTTCGGCGGTCTCCGTCCAGGAGGCACGCTGGCGACGCAGCGTATCGATCATCTTGTCGACGTCAGCATCGGAAATGTCGCCAACCGGGCGCTCGACCTTGATGTCGCCGAAATTACCCAGCTTGACCTCCGGATAAATCTCGAAGCTGGCCACGAAGGCGATATCGGCGTTAGCCTCGTCCTTTACAGACTCGATAGTGGGAAAGCCGGCCGGACTCAGCTTTTCCTGGGTAACGGCCTCGTAGAAGCATTCGCGGATCAGGTCACCCAGCGCTTCCTGGCGAATGCTGGCACCGAAACGCTTCTTGACCACTGCAAGAGGCACCTTGCCGGGGCGGAAGCCGTCCATGCGGACAGTACGGGCCGCCTTGTTGATGCGTTGGTTGACTTCACTGTCGACGCGAGCCGCCGGCACGGTAATGGTCATACGGCGCTGAAGGCCGGACATGGTCTCGACAGAAACTTGCATGGCATCCTCTATATCTATCTGGCAGGGACGGAATCCCGCCAAGGCCAGGCCGCGGGGGCCGTTTGTGAAAGGACGGGGATTATAAGGAATGAAGACCAGAAGGAAAGCCCGCGAGGCGCGCCGGACAAGGCATGGCGCAATCGGGAAACAAAAAAGGCGTCTTTGCAGACGCCTTTTTCATTGGCACGGTACAACTCGAATTTGGTGGGTCGTGTAGGGATCGAACCTACGACCAATGGATTAAGAGTCCACTGCTCTACCAGCTGAGCTAACGACCCGCTTCAGGCTGCCTCGCCATCTTGCGAAGCGGCGCGAACCTTAAGATAACGCCGCTGAAAAATCAACGACTTTGCAACGAAAGTGGGGTGGTCGATGGGACTCGAACCCACGACGACCAGAATCACAATCTGGGACTCTACCAACTGAGCTACGACCACCACTGATACACACTGAGGCGATTGGCGCGCCCGGCGGGATTCGAACCCACGACCCTCGGCTTAGAAGGCCGATGCTCTATCCAACTGAGCTACGAGCGCAGTCTCGCCCATCGGACAGGAGTGGCAGGCGAATTGGTCGGGGCAGAGGGATTTGAACCCCCGACATTCTGCTCCCAAAGCAGACGCGCTACCGGGCTGCGCTATGCCCCGCTTTCCGCCAGCGTACCGTAAACGGCCCGCCTCAATGCGAGGGCGCATAATACTGATGACCCCCTTTAGCGTCAACGCGACCAAACAGCTTTTTCCCCGCATTTTCCACAACTTATTCATGCGGCATTTGGCCGGGTTGCGGCCCCGTGCGACAATCCGCGGCCTTAAAAACTGCCGGAGCTCCCTATGCCCGCCCTCGTACTCGACGGCAAGCAGCTCGCCACCAGAATCGAGACCGACCTGGCCACCCGGGTGGCAATCCTAAAGTCCCGCAGCGGTCGTACACCTATCCTGGCGACAATCCTCGTCGGGGACGATCCGGCTTCGGCCACCTACGTCAAGATGAAGGGCAATGCCTGTCGTCGTGTCGGCATGGACTCTCTTAAAATCGAACTGTCTTCCAGTACCACAACGACTGAACTGCTGGCAGAAATCGCCCGCCTCAATGCCAATCCCGACGTTCACGGCATTCTGCTCCAGCATCCGGTACCCAAGCAGATCGACGAACGTGCCTGCTTCGATGCCATCGATCTCGACAAGGATGTAGATGGCGTTACCTGCTTGGGCTTCGGCCGCATGAGCATGGGCGAGCCCGCTTACGGATCCGCCACTCCGGCCGGCATCATGTCCCTGCTCAAGGCCTACGACGTCCCCCTGAGCGGCCGGCATGCCGTGGTTGTCGGACGGAGCCCCATCCTCGGCAAGCCCATGGCGCTGATGCTGCTGGGTGCCGACTGCACGGTAACCATCTGCCATTCGCGCACTCGCAATCTCCCTGACCTCGTGCGGCAGGCGGACATCGTCATCGGTGCCGTCGGCAAGCCCGAGTTCATCAAGGGAGAATGGATCAAGGACGGTGCCGTGGTCGTAGACGCCGGCTATCATCCGGGCGGCGTCGGCGATATCGAACTCTCTGCCATCAGGGACAGGGCTGCTGCCTACACGCCGGTACCTGGTGGCGTGGGACCGATGACGATCGCCACCCTGATCGCCCAGACCGTAGCGGCCGGCGAAAAGCTCATCGGATGAGGTGACGAACGCCAGACAAATAAAAAAGCCCGCTGAAAGCGGGCTTTTTGTTTGCGGATTGCTCCATTACTGGTCGATGTGAACATCCTCGCCCAGTCTTTTAACGAGGAGCTTGTCGATCCGGCGTCGGTCCATGTCCACGATCTCGAAACGCAGTCCTTTCCATTCGAAATGCTCGCCGGTTTCGGGAATGTGGCCACGCAGGAAAAGCACGAAGCCGGCCAGCGTCTGGAAGTCGCGCCCACCCTCCTCCAGCTCATCGCTTTCCTCCGGGAAAAGCAGCTTGAAACGCTCCATGGGCAGCGAGCCATCAAGCAACCACGAGCCATCGTCGCGCTGCACGATATCGGGATCCTCGAACAGGCTTTCGTCCTCAGCTTCGAACTCGCCCACCAGCGGCTCCATGACGTCCTGCAGGGTCACCAGCCCTTGCACGCTGCCGTACTCGTCGACGACCAGAGCCAGATGCTCGCGGCGCCGCTTGAAGGTTTCGAGCAATGACAGCGGCGATATCGTCAGCGGCACGAAGACCGGCTCGCGCATGACGCTTTCGATATCGAAAGGCTCGCCGCGCAGATGCTGCGCAAGCAGGTCGTGCAACGCCACGACACCGACAACCTCGGAGATGGTGCCGCGATAGACCGGCAGGTAGCTATGTTGCGCATTGCCGACGATTTCGCGCTGCAGCCCGAAGTCGTCGTCCAGGTTCAGCGCCACCAGATCGGCACGCGGCATCATGATCTGGGCCAGCTGCCAGTCCTCCAGCCGCAGCACGTTCTCGATCATGTCCTTTTCGGATTTGTCGAAGACGCCCGCCTCCGCCCCTTCGGCCACCAGCACCTTGATCTCTTCTTCGGTAATGGGCGAATCCTGCTTGCGGTGCGCGCCCAGGATACGGAGCAGAAAGTCGGTGGAAGCGCTGAGCAGTGTCACGAGAGGCTTGGTGATCCAGGCCAGTCCGCGCATCAGCGGTGCCATCAGCCGTGCAATCCTTTCCGGTGAGTGCATGCCGATACGCTTGGGCACGATTTCGCCGATGATCAGCGAGACATAGGTCACCATGACGACCATGCAGGTCGTTGCCAGCGGTTTGGCATAGGGTGCGAGCAGCGGAATATCGCGGAAAACGGGGATCAGGCGCTGGGTGATCGCGGCCTCGCCGAAGGCGCCGCTCAGGATACCGATCAGCGTGATGCCGATCTGCACGGTGGAAAGAAAACGGGTCGGATGCTCGGCCAGGACCAGTGCGGCCCGTGCCCCCAGGTCCCCTTCCTCGGCCATCTGCTGCAGGCGGACACGCCGCGCCGAGACGATGGCGATTTCCGACATCGCAAAGAGGCCGTTGACCAGGATCAACAGCAGGATGATGAGAATGTCCATGCAGGGAGGGCTTGAAGGCGCAATACGCCGGGACCTGCATGATAAGGACAAAGCCCGCCCTTGCGAAGGCAGCCTCACAAAAGGAAGCGACACCGGCTATGCTAGGCAGAATTCCCGACGGATCCCATGACGATCATGTGCCAGCTGCTCGGCATGAACTGCGCCACCCCCACGGACATCACCTTTTCATTCAGCGGCTTCGCCGAGCGCGGCGGCCGTACCGATCATCATGCGGACGGCTGGGGTATCGCCTTCTTCGAGGACAAGGGCTGCCGGCTCTTCATAGACCACGAATCTGCCGTCACCTCCCCCATCGCCCAGCTGGTCAAGAATTATCCGATCAAGTCGCGCAACGTCATCGCCCACATCCGCAAGGCGACGCAGGGAGCGGTCGAGCTGGAGAACTGCCACCCCTTCATGCGCGAACTCTGGGGACGGCACTGGATCTTTGCGCACAATGGCACGCTCAAGGACTACAACCCGCCCCTGAACGGGCTCTACCAGCCGGTGGGCACGACGGACAGTGAACAGGCGTTCTGCTTCCTCATGCAGGGGCTGCGCGCCCGCTTCGACCGTCAGGCCCCTGCCGACCTGGGCCAGGTCTTCGAGGTCCTGCTGGAGCTGGTTCCAGGCATCAAGAGGCATGGCGAATTCAATTTCCTGCTTTCCAATGGCCAGGGCTTGCTTGCCCACTGCACTTCGAAGCTCTGGTACGTGGTACGCGGCTGGCCCTTCCGCGAGGCCCATCTCGCCGACATGGACATGAGCATCGATTTCTCGCAGAGCACCATGCCGCAGGACCGTGTCGCCGTCATCGCCACACAACCATTGACGGACAACGAGGAGTGGACGCAGTTCGAGAGCGGCGAACTGATCCTGTTCGAGAAAGGTCTGCCGACCCGGAAAGCCGTGACCGGCAGAGCCTGAAATGGAAAGCCCCGCATTGCGGGGCTTTCCATTTCAGGGGGCGGTGGACGGCTATCAGTCGGCCTTGCGCCACTTGATGCCTTCGCGCGAGAACTCGACGACGACACCTCGCGCCTTCAACGCCTCGCGCAACGCGTCGGAGCGTGCATAGTCCTTTTCCTGCCGTGCTGCCGCGATCGCCGCGATCATACCCTCCACCTCGGCAATGAAACCGGCATCACCACTACCCTGGCGGAAAGCATCCGGATCCTGCTGCAGAAGACCCAGCATGCCGCCCAGCCGCTTCAGCAACGCCGCATGGCCCGCCCCCTCGGCCTTGTTGCCGGCCTTGTCGAGGCGGTTGGCTTCGCGCGCCACCTCGAACAAGACCGCCAGCGCCTCGGGCGTGTTGAAGTCATCATTCATTGCAGCCGCAAAGCGCTTCTCGAGCTCCGCCGCAGCCGCGGGCTCGCCTGCGCCGTCAAGTTCAAAGGCAGCCAGCGTCGTGTAGAAACGATCCAGCGAGGCCTTGGCGTTGTCCAGTGCCTCGCTCGAGTAGTTGAGCGGGCTGCGATAGTGGCTGGCAACGATGAAGTAGCGCAGCACTTCCGGGGCGTAATGCCTGAGCACATCGCGGATGGTGAAGAAGTTGTCCAGCGACTTGGACATCTTCTCGTCGTTCACCTGCACGAAGCCGACATGCATCCATGTGTTCACGTACTGCTCGCCCGTCGCACCCTCGCTCTGCGCGATCTCGTTCTCATGGTGCGGAAACTGCAGGTCGCCGCCACCGCCGTGGATGTCGAAATGGTTG
>JAJNDL010000102.1 GCA_021156385.1 Moraxellaceae bacterium
TCGGGCAAGATCATGCGCCGCCTTCTGCGCGCCATCGCTCGTGGCGAGGCCATTACCCAGGACGTGTCGACGCTGGAGAATCCCGCCATCCTGCAGCAACTGCAGGAAAGCATCTGATCATTCCGGAAGAAAAAAAGGCCGCGATCACGCGGCCTTTTTTTCTTCCAGTTCAACGAAGGTCGTGCTGACAGTCCGGTCGCCCTTGGGCGGCCAGAAGAAGCGCAAGGGATCCTCGGCAAAGCGGCGGGCAACCATGCCGAGCAGCGGCAGCCATTGCCGGTAGTTCACGCGACGGGCCTTGAGTGCCACCATCAGTGCCAGGCTGAAGCTGACCAGCAGATTGGTCATGCCGATGGCCATCACGCCCGCTGTGGCCAGCACCATGGTGTGCATCGGCAGGTCGAAGCCTGAACCCACGAGAGAGAAGGAAAAATAGGCGGCGGAAAAGGTGATGTGCCGGATATCCAGCGGCAGCCCGAGGATGAAGCCGATGGTTCCCATGCTTCCCAGCATGATCCCGAAGTAGAAGTTTCCGGCCAGCGCCCCCAGGTTTTTTTCGACATAGATGGACAGCCTGTACAGGCGCTTCCTGCCGAGCAGTTTCTGCAGACTGCGACGCTGGCGCAGCCGCTCCGGAATCCGGCTGTAGACGGCCTTGTTGTCGTAATAGCCGGAGATCAGGCCGGACACGAAGAGGCAGACTCCGGCGATGGCTGCATAGAACAGGGCGAGGCTATGGACCGGATCGATATCGTGCAACAGGGAACGCACCTTCTCCGGACTGGCCAGCGGCTCTCCCGTGCTTCCTTGCCACAGCAGCGCCAGCAATATCGAGAGCGGAAACGCGAGCATCACATTGCCCATGATCGCGATGAACTGGCTGCGGAAGACGTTCACGCAGAGCTCCGCCAGGCCATCCAGGCTCTTCTCGCGATTGCAGCCGGCTTCTTGGATGCTCGCTGCAATGCGCGCCGCCGTCATTGCCGGCTGCTTGGTGGCAATCGTGAAGCGAAGCATGTGTATGAGCATGAAACCAAGCGAGTAGTTCATGCTGAGCAGGATTGCTGCTCCTATCGGAGCCAGGCTCAATTTTCCGGCAAGCACTTTCAGGACAGCCATGAAAGCGACGATGAACCCTGCGCCCTGGGCCGAACGCAGCATCCGGAAATAGCCTTGGCGGGTCGTGGTCACATAGTGCTCGCCGGTACGCCCGGCATTTTCGGTGACACGCAGCGCGAGCAGTGAGGTATGGGTCGAAATCACGTCGCGCAGGCTGAAGCGGCGATTGCTGGCACGCACCAGATCCTTGAATAGCCGGACTGCGATGCGATGGCGCCTTTCACCGCTGTTTTCCAGGAAAGACAGGAGCGTTTCCATCCGCTTGATGGTCTGCAGCATCCTGACGATGAGCTGTGTCAGGCGAATGCTTATGCCGGTCTTTGGCGCGCGCTTTCTTATCCTGCGCAGCATGTCCCGGCATTGCGTGATGAGCACCAGTGCCTGTCTCTCGTCCTGCCGGACACCCAGGCTGCCTTGCAGAAACTCGTGGTAGTGCTGGACGTAGGCGGAGATTTCGGCATTCAGTGCAATGAAGGGCGAGTCATAAGCCTCGATGGCCGGATGGACCCGCACGAGGTGGGTATCCAGGCCTAGTGCGGTGAGGCGATGCGACAGCGTAATGATGCCGTCGAGGATTTCATGGAGCGGTCGCCGGGACACGGGGCTGTCGCATGATTCCTGCAGGCGCAGTGTCTCGATGAGGTGCTGCCACAGGCCATCGTCGATGGCGCTTACCCATATCCAGTCGTCGGCCTTGTGAAAGACATCGATGAAGATGTCCTTGAAGTGGGATTTGTTGACGGCTGGCGGTAGCACCTTCCATCGCATGCGCTGGCTGAGCTCGGTGAAGAAGCCTGTTCCGTCGAAAATGCCGACATCCGAATAGAGATCCGACTGCTTCCGGTTACCGACGACTCGCAGCAGATAGTTGCGCAAGCCGTCGCCATGTACGGTTGACTGCTCGATCAGATGGCAGAGCGCGAGCACATTGCGACTGGCCTGCTCCGTGTTGCTTGCACAGGGCGGGCGAAGTTCATTGAAAAGGTCGATCAGGAGGCTGGGGTGATTGCCGTCATATTCGGCAATACGAGTAAGGAGGGCCTTCATGCGCTCACTCAAATACTCAGCAATGAAGCTGAAAAAGTTGGCGCCTGCCTTGGCTGGAAAATTCAGATTTTTCTACGAAAGCTCGCTGATGAGCTTGAGAGGATTTGTACAGGAGCCTTAAACGCGCATTGTGGCGTTGATGTACAGGATTGTTTGAGGTTCTTGTGCGGGCGCGCGAAAAAGCGCAAGGGAATACAGGAAGGAAAAATTGGTCGGGGTGAGAGGATTTGAACCTCCGGCCTCTACGTCCCGAACGTAGCGCTCTACCAAGCTAAGCTACACCCCGATGCCGACTCGCCGGCCTTTGCGGCGGCGAGGCGCGCATTGTATAGAAGCCGCCCAGTGATTAAAAGCACTGTCGGCTGGGCTTGCGGCCATCAACTGTTGCGCGTCAGGGCCATGCGCGTGAGGTCTTCGAGAGCCGCCTTGAATGGGGAGGAGGGCAGGGGGGCAAGGGCGGCAAGTGCCTGCTCGGACTCGGCCTGGGCGCGCTGCCGGGTATATTCCAGGGCGCCGCAGCGCTGCACGATGGCGATGATGTCCTGCAGGTGCTCAAGGCCGCCGGTGCGGATGGCGTCGCGGATCAGTTCGGCCTCGGCAGCAGGTGCCGCCTTGATGGCCTGGATGAGGGGCAGGGTCGGTTTGCCTTCGGCCAGGTCGTCCCCCACATTCTTGCCCATGACGTCGGCGGAGCTGGTGTAGTCCAGGACGTCATCGATGATCTGGAAGGCGGCGCCCAAGTGACGGGCGAAAGTCGCGCAGGCGGACTGGTAGTCGCGGTTGCCGAGGCTGGCGCCGGTCTCGGCGGCCACCTCGAACAGCTTGGCGGTCTTGCCGTAAATCACCTGGAGGTAGCGCTCTTCGGTGGTATCCGGGTCGCGCTGGTTAATGAGCTGCAGCACTTCCCCTTCGGCAATGACGACGGTACCGGCAGACATGACGTCCAGCACGACCGGTTCGCGCAGGGCGACCATGAGGGCGAATGACCGCGAAATCAGGTAGTCCCCGACCAGCACGGCTGTAGGGTTGTCCCAGCGGGCATTGGCTGTGGCGCGACCCCGGCGGAGGCCGGATTCGTCCACCACGTCATCATGGAGCAGGGTGGCAGTGTGCAGCATCTCGATGATGCTGGCCACCTCGATGTGACGGCTGCCGCCATAGCCGCAGGCCCGGGCCGTGAGCAGGCACACCAGGGGACGCAGGCGCTTGCCGCCGCCCTGGACTATGTAGTGGCCTACTTCGTGAATGAGGGGAACATCGGATTCCAGGCTTTTCCGTATGAAGGTATCGACGGCCGCAAAGTCGTCGGCCACCACGGAAACAATGCTCTTGAAGTCCATTCGGTCAGGGCCTGGCCTGGTGTGGAGAGGCCGCGAATGCTAGCAGCACCGGGATTGCCGGGCTATGGGGAGGGGCTGAAATCAGGCGGTTCGGGTCCGGGAATTTCAGGGGCAAAACTGGCTTGCGGCGTTATGGTGATTTCCGTAGAATTGCGCGCCTTGCAGATTCAGACGGGCGACGCGTGGCGTCCAGCCCGCGCAACAGGCCCTACCTTGGGGTAGTGGCAGAGACCCTTAGAGCGGGAGTGGCAACATGTACGCGGTTATCAAGAGCGGTGGCAAGCAGCATCGCGTGGTGGAAGGCGAATTGCTGAAGGTCGAGCTGCTGAATGTCGAGCCCGGCCAGACCATCACCCTCGAAGATGTGCTGATGGTTGTAAATGGCAGCGACATCAAGATCGGTACGCCGGTGGTTGCCGGTGCCAAGGTCCAGGCCGAAGTGGTCGGTCATGGCCGTCACGACAAGGTTCGCATCCAGAAGTTCCGCCGCCGCAAGCACCACCGCAAGCAGGCTGGCCATCGTCAGTACTTCACCGAACTCAAGATCACCGGCATCAGCGCCTGAGCGCTGTGCCCCGTTTAAGGAGTAATCCGAGATGGCACATAAAAAGGCTGGCGGTTCTACCCGCAATGGCCGCGACTCAGAAGCCAAACGCCTTGGCGTGAAGGTTTTCGGTGGCCAGCAGATCCAGGCCGGCAGCATCATCATCCGCCAGCGTGGCACCCAGTACTGGCCGGGCGAGAATGTCGGCATCGGCCGCGACCACACCCTGTTCGCGAAAGCGGATGGCGTGGTCAAGTTCGTGATCAAGGGCCCGCAGCAGCGTCAGTTCGTCGTGGTGGAAACCGCGGCCTGAATCTGCAGGCACCCCTGAAAAAGCCCCGCCTGGTCGGGGCTTTTTTGTTGGCGACTTTCCGGAGCCACAAGGCTCCTACACTTAGATGAATACTCCGGGCAGGTAGATTTCATGCGTTTTGTCGATGAGGCCGTGATCAAGGTCGAGGCGGGTGCCGGCGGCAATGGCTGCATGAGCTTCCGCCGCGAGAAGTTCGTACCTTATGGCGGGCCGGATGGCGGCGACGGTGGTCGTGGCGGGAGCATCTTCGTGGAAGCGGATCCCAACGCCAACACGCTGGTGGATTATCGCTATACCCGGCAGTTTCGTGCCAACCGTGGCCAGAACGGCATGGGTGCGAACTGTACTGGCCGGAGTGCCGAGGACATCGTTCTGCGCGTGCCGGTTGGCACCACCATCATTGACGAGTCCACCGACGAAGTTCTGGGAGACCTTGTTGAGCCCTGCCAGCGCATTATGGTGGCCAAGGGTGGCGATGGCGGCATGGGGAACATCAATTTCAAGAGCTCCACCAATCGCGCTCCCCGCAAGACGACATCCGGCTTCCCGGGTGAGGCACGGCAGCTTCGACTCGAGCTCAAGGTGCTGGCCGATGTCGGTCTGCTGGGCTTGCCCAATGCCGGCAAGTCGACATTCATCCGTGCCGTTTCCGCCGCAAAGCCAAAGGTGGCGGACTATCCCTTTACCACCCTGGTTCCCAACCTGGGCGTTGTCGATGTTGACCGTCACCGATCCTTCGTAATGGCGGACATTCCTGGACTTATACCGGGCGCATCCGAAGGAGCGGGTCTCGGCATCCGCTTCCTCAAGCATCTCGCCCGCACCCGGTTCCTGCTGCATCTCGTCGATGTTGCGCCCAGCGACAATCTGGATCCTGTGGAGGCGGTACAGTCCATTGCCGCCGAGCTGGAGAAGTTTTCACCCACTCTGGCGTCGCTGCCGCGCTGGTTGGTGCTGAACAAGATCGATCTGGTTCCGGAAGACATGGTGGAGGAGCTCTGCAACGATATCGTGAGTCGCCTGAGCTGGAGCGGGCCCGTATTCCGCACCTCGGGTCTCACCGGTGCCAATGCCAAGATGGTCTGCTACAAGCTGATGGATGCCATCGATGAGCAGCGTGAGCGCGAGTCCGAGAATCCTGAACTGGCGGAGCGGGAGGTTGCGAAGCGGCGGCGTCTCGAGGAGGAGGGGCGCGAAAAGATCCGGCAGCTGGCGGAAAAGCGCAAGGCAGCCCGACGTGCGGCCCAGGAGGCTGGTGAGGAGCTGGGCGATGACTGGAACGAGGACGACTACGATGTCGAGTTCGAGTATCGTCCATGATTACGCGCTGCCCGCAACATTGAGCCGTTGCGT
>JAJNDL010000103.1 GCA_021156385.1 Moraxellaceae bacterium
TCCCTGCCGGCCGCCATGACCACCACCGTCACCCTGACCATGCAGGGCGACGTGCTGAAGAGCGTTGCCGTGGAGTCCAATGGCGTGACAAGTGGAATGTTGGCGATCGATGTGTCCCTGATCGACGCCATCTGCACGGTCTCGGCGCCCACCTGAGGATCCTGATGCCGCCCTGCCGAAAGGAGTGGAGCGGAATCGCGCCGGCGTCAGGGCGGGCGGACGGCCTGCGCCGGTCGTTGCCCGGTTTGGCAATAGGAAAATCAAATAGGCTTTGAGGCAGTTATTAATTTCACGCAATAGCGCCAGCCGCGCCATGATGGCTCCCGTATCCACACCTCAGGGAACCCAGCCATGGTCCTCGCCGCCCGTACCACCAGCCAGATCCTTCTCCACATGGCCGTGGCCTTCACCGTGATGTGGGCCGTGACCGGCTCCACGGCCTTCGGGGGCATCGCGGCCCTGGTCGAGTGCAACGTCATCCTCATGCCGCTCCACGAGCGTCTCTGGCGTCGTCTCCAGAAGATGCAGGCGACTGGGAGCGTACTCGCGAGCAAGCCGTGACGGCTTCGGAAGCGGCGGGCTGACCCGGGCGCGCCCGCAGGGCACGCCATGCCGGGCAAGGGCAGGAATGATCAGGAGGGGCGGCGCGGGAAGAGCATGCGCCTGAGGGTGTCGTCCTTCAGTACGAAGTGGTGCCAGAGCGCGGCGAGGCCGTGCACGACCACGAGCGTGAGCAGCACCGGCCAGAGCACCTCCTCGTGCAAGTCAGCGATCTGCTCGGCGACTTCCTTGTCCGGCGTCACGAACACCGGAATCTGGAACAGGCCGAACCAGGACACGGGGCGGTCGGCGAACTGCGACATCACCAAGCCGGAGAGCGGCATCGCGATCATCATCACGTAGAGCAGGCCGTGCACCACGGCCGACGTCTTCTGTTGCCAGCGCGGCCCCGGCAGCGGTGCCGGCACGTCGCCCGTCAGGCGCCAGCCCAGGCGCAGCCAGACCAGGAAGAACACCGTCGTGCCCAGCGCCTTGTGCAGGCTCATCCATTCGCCGCGCCCGGGCGAACCTTTCGGGAACTCCTCGCGCATCTCCACGGCATACCAGGCACCGACGATGAGCAGGAAGAACAGCCAGTGCAGGCTGCGGGCGACGATGCCCCAGCAGGCGGACGTGTTGCGCAGGCTCATGCGGCTCTCCTTGTCACGCGGGATGCAGACAGTCTGGCACAGGGGCCGGTCGCTGCCGTGGAGGTCCTGGCGGGTCGGGCCTCAGCCCGGCGCCGGTCTCGTGGCCGGGTGGAAGCCCGGCTGCAGTACGCCGATGCCCGCGCCCCTTTGGCTCAGGCGAGCAGTTTCGCCTCGATGGCGTCGAGATCGGGGATCACGGCGAGTTCGCCGGCGTAGCGCACCTTGAGGAATTCCATGGGACCGGTCGAGGCGCCCTCGAGGTCCTCGAGCTCGGCGATCTTCACTTTCGCCAAGCGCGGAATGGCCTGTACCACGATGCCGTAGTAGGGCAGCTCGCGCTGCGCGCTGATGCCGCTGACGATGGCGATGCGCTCGAATTCGCGCGGCGGCTGGTTGTCGTTCAGCGTCTCGAACGCGACGACGGGCACGTCGATGTCGCGCCATTTCACGAAGCCCTGGTGCCAGGCCCCGGCACCGGCCGGTGCCGGCAGCATCTGCTCCGCCGGCACCACCTCCGCGATGGTGACGTTGGGCAGCAGCAGCATCTTGCCCGTCACCGGCGTCAGCAGGCAGGCGATGGTGCCCGTGGTGGCGCCGAGCAGCGTGGTCTGGTTGAGGGTGAGCTGAGTCGTGGCCATGGCAGCGTCCGGTTGCGGTAACGGTTTCAGGCACTCGCCGCGAAGCGGGTGCGCACGTGTTCGACGAGATGCGCGGCGAGTTCCGCGGGTGCGCCGTTGAAGCTCACCACGCCGACGGCGCGCATGGAATCGGGTTGGCTGGAGCAGGCGCAGGTCTCGGCGGTCTGCGCCCACAGGAAGCCGCCGGCCTCCTGCATGAGCGGACCGGAGATGGAGCCGTCGCCGCCCATGCCGCTGAAGATGATGGCGCCGGCACGGTTGCCGAAACGGCGCGTGACATTGGCGAGCATCTGGTCGATGGAGGGCGCGTAGGGACCGTCCCACTCGATGCCGCGTACGATGACGGCACCGTTTTCATCGAAATCGATCTCGCTCGCCACCGGCGCGATGAGCAGCTGGCCGTGGCGGAGCTGGTCGCCGGCCTCGGCGACCTTGCAGGGCATGCCGTTGTGGCGCACCAGCACGCGCGTCAGCGTCGACTGCATGCGTGCGTCGATGTGCTGCGCCAGCACGAAGGCGACCGGCAGCCCCCGCGGCAGGCAGTCGAGGAAATCCTTGACCGCGGCCGGGCCGCCCAGCGAAGCGGCGAGCACGACCACGATGCCGAGCCCGTCGACGGCTTCGACGCTGACGTCCGGCGGCAGCTCGATGGGCGCGGCCGGCACGGGCGCGGCAGACTGCTCGAGCGCATCGAGGTGCTCCTCGACGACGGCTTCGCCGACGGTCTCCTTCAGCTTGATGAAAACGCGACGCTCCCAGCGCGGGTACTCGCGCGAGCCCTGCACCGGCGCCTGCTCCAGGCCGAACAGGATGGGCGCGGCCGAGTTGTCGAGCAGGCGGTCGAGGAACTCGTCGTTCTCGTCCTGCATGTCCACCACCCAGACGTCGAGGTCGGCCTCGCTGAGTGCGGCCTCGTCGAGCTTGTCCGGTGCCGTGTTCAGGCTGAGGTCGTAGCCATGGCCTTTCACCGCCTGCGCCAGGGCCAGACGTTGCAGATTGGAGTCGCTGACTACACCGACGCGCGGATTGCGACGCTCACCCATGCTTTCCTCACTTCACCGTTGCCGCGAGCAGCTCGGCAATCGTTTCCAACAGCTGTTCTTCCTGGAAGGGCTTGCCCATGTAGCAGTTCACGCCGATCGAGAAGGCACGCTCGCGGTGTTTTTCACCCGTACGCGAGGTGATCATGATGATCGGCAGGTCTTCCAGGTTCGGGTTGTGGCGCACCAGCGTCGCGACTTCGAAGCCGTCCATGCGCGGCATTTCGATGTCGAGCAGCATGATGTCCGGACGCGCGTCTTCGAGTTTGGCGATGGCGTCCATCCCGTCCTTGGCGAGCAGCACTTCGTAACCCTGGCGCTCGAGCAGGCGCGAGGTCACCTTGCGCACCGTCACCGAGTCGTCGACCACCATGACCTGGCGCGTGCGCTTGATTTCCGGTGCCGGCAGCGCGGCGTCCGCGCCACCACCGACGGAGATGCGCGGCTGCACCAGCGCGGCAGCACGCAGCATGGCGAGCACGTCGAGAATGATCACCACGGAGCCGTCGCCGAGGATGGTGGCGCCGGAGATGCCGGCCACCGAGGCGAGCTGCGAGCCGATCGACTTCACCACGATTTCGCGCGAGCCGATCAGCTGGTCCACCTGGATGGCGACGCGCTGCTCGCCACCGCGGATCAGCAGTACCGGCAGCGGCATGGTCTGGCCGACGAGGTTGGGTGACTTCACGCCGTGCACGAACTCGCCGAGGTAGTTCAGCTTGTAGGTGACGCCGGCATATTCGAAGAGCGGCGCATCCGGGCCGTAGTAGGTTTCGAGTTCGTACGGACTGGCGCGCACGATGCCTTCGATCTGCGCCAGCGGAATGGCGTAGCTGTCCTCGCCGATGCGCACCATGAGCGCACGGCTTACCGCCACCGTGAACGGCAGGCGGATGGTGAAGGTCGTGCCCTTGCCGGTTTCGGAATGGATGAAGACCACGCCGCCCATCTGCTTGATTTCGGACTGCACCACGTCCATGCCGACGCCGCGGCCGGATACCTGCGTCACCTTCGCCGCCGTGGAGAACCCGGCATGGAAGATGAACTGGATCACGTCCTGGTCGGAGATTTCCTGGCCTTCGGTGATGAGGCCGCGCTCGATCGCCTTCTTGCGCACGGCAGGGATGTTGATGCCGCGGCCGTCGTCGGCCAGCGTCAGCACGACTTCGCCGCCTTCGCGCGAGAGCGTCAGCGTGACGCGGCCCTGGGCCGGCTTGCCGGCCGCGGCACGACCGGCCGGATCTTCCATGCCGTGGTCGACGGAGTTGCGCAGCATGTGCTCGAGCGGAGCGACGATGCGTTCGAGCAGCGTACGGTCCATTTCGCCTTCGGCGTTGACCACGTCGAGGTCGGCGGGCTTGCCCACTTCCTGGCCGGTCTGGCGCACGATGCGCTTCAGGCGCGGCACGAGGCGCGAGAACGGCACCATGCGCGAGCTCATCAGGCCTTCCTGCAGCTCGGTGTTGATGCGCGCCTGCTGCAGCAGCAGCGTTTCGGTGTCGCGCGCCTTGTCGAGCAGCGTGGACTTCAGGTCGAGCAAGTCGGAGGCGGACTCGGCCAGCGATTTCGAGAGCTGGTTCAGCGAGGAGTACTGGTCCATTTCCAGCGGATCGAAGTCTTCGTACTTGGCGCCGGTTTCCTCGTTGTGGCGCGCCACGATCTGCGTTTCCATTTCCGAGTCCATGCGGCGCAGCTGCTCGGCGAGACGCGAGATGGTCGCGCCCATTTCCTCCACGGTCTGGGCGAAACCGTGCACGCCCATTTCCACGCGCGAACGCGTGATGGAGGTTTCGCCGGCGAGGTTCACCAGCTTTTCCAGCAGGTCGGAGGACACGCGGATCATTTCCTGCGGACCGCGCTGCGCGGCGTCCTTGCGGAACCCGCCGTGCATGGAGGGCGGCAGGACGCCATGTGCCGCGACGGCGCGCTGCGGCGCGGGAGTCGCGGCAGCGGCCGGCACAGGTGCCGCGAAGGGCGTTGCTGCCGCCGCAGGTACCGGCGTGGCGGCCGGCGCTGCAGCCGCGGCGGCGGCGCTGTTGAAGCGGTCGCGCACGCCCTTGATGCCGTTGAGCACGGCTTCGAGGCGCTCGTTCACGCCATCGAAGAATTCGTCGTCGGCCTTGCGCGTGCCGTTCTGGATGGCGACGAGATCGGTTTCCCAGTCGTGCGCCAAGTCGCCCAGGGCCTTGAGGCCGGCGAGGCGCGCACCGCCCTTCAGCGTGTGCAGGTGGCGCATCAGCGCTTCCATCGGCGCACGCGCCTCGCGGTTGTCGAGCCACTCCGCGAGCGAGGACTCGATGCCCTCGCCCAGCTCCTCCGACTCCTCGAGGAAGATTTCCAGGATGTCGTTGTCGACGTTTTCCGGCACGGGCGCGGCTTCGATCGCCTTCGGTGCCGGCGGCTCCACCGGCGCAACCGGTGCCGCGACGGGTACTTCCTCCACGGCCGGCACCTCCACCGGCTTCAGGGTGACGGCCGTGGGCGTGTCCTGGAAGTGCTCGGGATCGGCGAGGTAGGACTTGATCTGCGCGATCAGGTCGTTGGTGTCGGGGCAGGTGTTGGTGCTGCGCAGCGATTCGACCGCTTCGGCGAGCCGGTCGTGGCAGCGGTGCAGCAGCGTGAACAGCGCCGGTGTCGGCGTCATCAGGCCCTGCGTGTTGCCTTCATAGAGATTTTCGAGGTGGTGCGCGAGATCGCCCAGCGAGGCGATCTCTGCCATGCGCGCACCGCCCTTCAGGGTGTGCAGGCCGCGCTGCAGCTGGTGCACCGGCTGCGTGTTGTCGGGATTGCCCTGCCACTCGGCGAGCTGTTCGCTGGTGGCGTCGACGATCTCGCCGGCTTCCTCGAGGAAGATCTCGAGCAGCTCGGGATCGAAGTCCTGGGAGGGCATCGACACGGGTGCCGGCGCGGGGGCGGGCGCAACCGGCTGCGCGGCGACGGCCGGGGCCGGCGTGGCATCCGGGAAAAATTCGGCGAAGAGTGCGTCGCTGTCCTGCTCCAGCGGTGCATCGGTACCCGCAGAGGCGTCGGCATCGACCAGGTCTTCGAGCTCAGCAAGAGTCTCGCTGTCGTCAGCGTCACCGGCTTCCGCCGGTTCGCTCGCGAGCGAGGCTTCGGCCGAAACGAGCTCGGCCGTGAAATCGTCCACCGTCGCGGGCTCGTCCTCTGCCGCCGCAAACTCTGCCGACAGGTCGATCTC
>JAJNDL010000104.1 GCA_021156385.1 Moraxellaceae bacterium
TTTTCCGGCCATGGTTGCAGGGGCCGGTGGGCCTGTCCATGCGGCAGGGCCGCCAGTGGCGGCCCCGGCCGGACAAGTGGCCGCGGCAGGGGCCTTAGGGGCACGCGAACCAGAAGCGGGGCAGCGGCAGCTCGCTCCGCTCCAGCCAGCGGCGGAAGTCGGCCTTGACGAGGAATTCCTCGTGCAGCAGCGCGAGATCGGGCTCGCGCCCTGAGTTCACCACGGCAAGCAGGTGTTCCAGCGCGCTGGCGCGGATGATCACGGGCGGCTCGCCGAGCACCGGGCTGTAGCCCACCAGCGGATAACCCAGCAACTCGACCTTGCCGGCCGCGCCGCTCAGCCAGCGCGGATCGCGGCTGTGCAGGCGCAGGCCGCCTTTCACGAAACCCGTGGCGAGGCGCCGCGCAACGATGATCTCGTGCTCGAGCCGCTCGCGCGCCCACAAGGCAACCACGTCGGCGACGCGATAGGACTCGACCTGCTGGCTGGCTTCCATGCGTGGTCTCCCGGTACGGTGGCCGTCACTGCGGATACAGGTTCAGCGTGTAGCCGAAGCTCGCCGGTACGCCGGTGAGTTCGAAGCGGAAGCCGGCGACGGTACGCGCGAGTTCGGGGCGGATGACGGCGAGTCCCGGATTGGAGAACTTCATGTCGACGCGCGTGACGTTGCCGGTCGGCCCCGTGTCGATGGCGAGCCGGATCGAGCCGGCGACGCAGTGTCGCGTCAGCACGCGCTGGTAGGTGGCGACGATGGCGGCGACGTTGGCCTCGAAGGTCTGCTGGATGGAGTCCGGCGTCAGCTTGCCGGCACTGACCTCGGTGGGCGAGGGAAAGTGGCGGTCGCGCCGCGGCGCGCAGGTCGGCGGGGCGATGGCCAGCGTGCCGGCGCCCACCGATACCTCGCCTTCGTCGATGGGTTCGAGGGCGTGTGCTACCGGCGCAGTCACGCTGCAGGCGAACAGCAGCGCGGCCAGCGCGCGTGGATCTTTCCGGAGCGTCGAATTCATGGCGTGCGGTTCTCGCGCAGCATATTGCAGAAGAGGGCGCCCTGCTCGATGGCGTCGTCGAGGGCGACATGGGTGTGCGGAAATGCGTCGAACCAGTGGCGCGGCATGTTGCGCTTGCTGGCAGCGCGGAACTCCCGGCGCAGCACGGCCATCGCGAACGACTTCATGTCGAGGGCGGCATGGCCGAACGGACTCTCGCCCACGAAGCGCATGAGATACCAGTAGACGAAGAGAAAGTCGAAGCCCGCCGGATAGGCCACGAAGACAGGCGTGCCTGGCAGCGTGCGCAGCCAGGCCACGTAGCGCTGCATGGCCGCGGCCGGCGCCTCGGGGTTCTGCCGGCAGGCGGCCCAGGCGTCGGGCTGCGTCGCCCACCAGGCGGCCGTGGCCGGATGCGGTGCAGCATCGGGCAGGGTCTCGAAATTGGCGGAAAACGTGGCGAGCAGCTGCTTGTCGGCCGTGTAGGCGGCGGACCCCAGGCTGAGCAGGGAATGCGGCCCGGGGATGGGGCCGTCGGTCTCCACGTCCGTGCTTATGTAGATCTCGCCCATCGCTGTGATCGCTGGTTCATGAGGGCGCCTATTCTTCGCGCTGCCGCCGCCCGCAGGCCAGGCCTTCCGGATGGACGTGCGAGGCCGCTGCCCTCCGGCGCCATTCCGTGTCGCGCCATGCGGATGAAAATCATTCGGCGTCTGCGCCGTCGGCCGCCAGCGCGGACGGTTGCGCCAGCAGCGCCGTGCGCGTCAGCTCGACGCCATCCACCACCATCTTCCATTGATCGCCGACTTCGTGCGGCGGCTTGCCCACCACGAAGGTCGTGCTCATCGGGCCGATGCCGACGTCGAAGTTGTCGCCGTTGAATCCCTTGAGCGGACCTTCGACGGAGGTCGTGACGCCGCCGCTGAGACGCTTGTAGCGCACGCTGCCGTCCTGGGTGATGAGCAGGTACATGGTCGGCTCCTGCCACTCGCCCACATAGGCGGCCTTGGCGGGCGGCACGGGTTTGCCGCAGGCGGCGAGCAGGCTGGAAGCGAGGACGAGGACAACGGCGGCGATGTGTCGGGGGATTACCATGCAAAGATCCATCTGAACTGGAAAGCGGTGAAGAGCAGGGCGAGGCTCAGGGTGATGCTCAGCGCATACAGCGTCGCGGCCCCGCCCTTGCGCATGGCCATGACGCCGCTGAGCAATGCGAGGCAGCAGGCGGCGATGCCGCCCAGGAAGAGGCTGGAGACGATGCGCCGCTCGGTCATCGAGAGCAGCGGCATCGAGGACATCGCCATGCCGGTGTCGTGGCCGGGCTGCGTGCGGGCCATCAGGGCGGTGATGTAGCGGCCGGACACGGGGTCGTAGTGCGGCAGCTCGGCGATGGCCAGCATCAGGGCGATGCCCCCCAGCACGGCCATCGCCAGGCTCAGCCAGTTATGGACCGCTGCCCGCATCATTCGCTTCCTCGCATGACATTCATCCCTGCCGCGGCCGCAGCGGCTCGAGGGCCTCGCCTTCGCGGCTCGCCACGAACACGGCTGCCACCGAGTCGCTGTACACGTTCACGGCGGTGCGGCACATGTCGAGCAGGCGGTCGGTGATGAGCAGGAGGCCGAGTGCCTCCAGCGGCAGGCCGATGGCGCCGAGGATGACGGCGATGGCGACGAGGCTCGCCGCCGGAATGCCGGCCATGCCGAAACCGGTGAGCAGCGCGATCAGCACCACCGTCACCTGCTGCACGAGTGAAAGATCGAGGCCGTAGGCCTGCGCGAGGAAGAGTGCGGCGGCGCACTCGTAAAGCGCGGTGCCGTCCATGTTCATGCTGGCGCCGAGCGGCGCGCTCATGCCGGAAACGCGCTCGGAGACGCCGGCGCGCTCGCGCAGCGAACGCAGTGTCACGGGCAGCGTGGCGGTACTGGAGGCGGTGGAGAAGGCGGTGAGCAGCGCCGGCACCATGGCGCGTAGATGCTGCAGCGGCGAGACACGCGCCAGGCGCCAGAGGAAGAACGAGATCGCCCCGAACATGTGCAGCGCCAGGCCGAGCAGCACGGTGAAGAGGAAGACCAGCATGGGCGGCAGCGCGGCGAAGCCGGTACTGGCCAGCGTGGTAGCGATCAGTGCCAGCACGCCGACCGGCGCGAAGCGCAGCACGAGGTGGGTGATGCTGATCATGATGTGCTGCACGCCGGTCCAGAAGGAGAACTGCACGTCGCGCAGATGCGGCGGCAGGCGGCCGAGGAAGAAACCGTAGACCAGGCTGAACACGATGAGGCCGAGCATGTTGCCTTCCACCGCGGCGCCGGCGAGGTTGGGCGGCACCATGCTGGTGAAGAGGCTGAGCACGTCGCCCAGGGATTTGTCCTGCACCTTGGCGAGCGCCGACGAGGTTTCCGCCGGCAGCGCGAGCACGGTGCCGAGCGCGGCGCCGTCGACGATGCCGGGCTGGATGAGGTTGACGCAGGCAACGCCGATGATGACGGCGACGAAGCTGCTGCCAAGGTAATAGGCGAAGGTATAGCCGCCCATGCGGCCGATTTCCTCGCCGAGGCTGCTGACGCCGATGATGATGGAGCTCATCACCAGCGGGATCACGAGCAGGCGCAGCGCATTCATGAAGAGCTGGCCGAGCAGCTTCAGGGTGACGAGGACGGGGTGGTCGGCGGGCAGCGCCAGCGTGTTCAGCAGGAGGCCGGCGAGGCCGCCCAGCGCGATGGCGATGAGTATCTGCCAGTGCAATGCGATCCGTGGCATGAGGACGTCCTTGTGAAGGGCCTGCCGCGATCATACGGCGCGGCCGGCGCGGCGGGAAACCGCGCCCGTTCAGAAACCGGCGGCGCGGCCCTCGCGGCGCGGATCGGCAGCGCCCTGCAGGCGGCCGCCGGCATCGCGGCGGATGATGGCGAGGCCGCTGTTGAGGTCACCTTCCGTAATGGGCTGGCCGAAGGCGCCGAGGGCGGCGCGCAGCGCCGGCGGAAAGTCGGCATCGACCTCCGTGGGGCCGTTGCGCGACAGCAGCAGCGGCTGGCTCACGACCTCGGCCGGCGGCAGCTCCTCGTCCAGGCTCGCCACCAGTGCGAGCAGCACGTAGCCGATGATGCGGCTGCCGCCCGGCGAGCCCAGGGCCAGCACGCCGCGCCGGTCGGCATCGAGTACGATCACGGGCGCCATGGCGCTGCGCGGACGCTTGCCGCCCTGCACGCGGTTGGCGACCGGATGCCCGTCGGCGCGTGGCGCAAAGCTGAAATCGGTGAGCTGGTTGTTGAAGAGCAGGCCTTCGACGAGCAGGCGGCTGCCGAAGGCGTCCTCGATGGAACTCGTCATGCTGAGCCAGTGGCCGCTGCTGTCGACGACGGTGAGCTGCGTGGTGCCGTTCTCCAGCAGTTGCCCGTCGCTGCCCCAGGGCGCGGTGAGCCCGGGCGGCACGCCGGCCTTCGCGCGCTGCATGCTCTTCGGGCCGATCAGCGCGCGGCGGCTGTCGAGATAGCCGCTGTCGAAGAGTCCGGCGAGCGGCACCGGCACGAAGGCGGGGTCGGCGCTGTAGCGCTGGCGGTCAGCGAAGGCAAGGCGCTCGGCCTCGAGCAGGCGGTGCAGGAAGAGCGGACGGTTGCCGACGTAGGGATATTCGTCGAGCAGCGCCAGCGTCTGCAGCACGGTCCAGCCCCCGGAAGGCGGCGGCGCGGAGCACACGGCCCACACGCGGTAGGGCTTGCAGAGCGCGTCGCTGACACGGGCCTCGTAGCGCGCCCAGTCTGCGGTCGTGAAGTCGGCGCCGGCACGGTTGAGCTCTGCAATCATGCGCCGCGCGAAGCGGCCCTTGTAGAAGGCGCGTGCGCCGTTGTCGGCGATGCGCTCCAGCGTCTTTGCATACTCCGGATTCTTCAGCAGGTGGCCGGCCGGCAGCGGGCGGCCTTCGGCATTGAAGAAATACGCGCGCGTCGACGGTTGTTGCGCGAGCAGTGGATCGCGCGCGATCAGCGCGGCCAGGCGCGGCGAGATCGCGAAGCCGGTGCGGGAAAGCCGGATCGCCGGCTCGAACAGGCGCCGCCAGGGCAGCTTGCCGTAACGCTGGTGCGCGGCCTCGAGCGCGGCCAGCACGCCGGGCACGCCGACGGCCTTGCCGCGCAGGATGGCGGCATGGAAGGGCAGGGGCTGGCCGTCGGCCTCGAGGAAGCGGTCCTCACGCGCGCTCGCGGGCGCGGTCTCGCGGCCGTCCACGCTCAGCGTCTTCTGGCCGTCGTGGTAGACGAGGAAAGCGCCGCCGCCGAAGCCGGAGGACTGCGGCTCGACGAGGCCGAGCACGGCCTGCGCCGCGATCGCGGCATCGATGGCGCTGCCGCCCGCGCGCAGCATCTCCAGCGCGGCATCGGTGGCGTGCGGATTGGCCGTGACGGCCATGGCTTTTTCGGCGCTTGCCGCGGACAGCGCGTAGCGGCCGGTGCCGCCTTCCGGCGCGGCCGGCGCAAGGGCGGCGGGCGCCGGTGCGGGCGTGGCGGTGTCGGCCGCCGCCAGCGTCGGCAGCCAGCAGGAAATCAGCAACAGCAAAAGACGACGGGTCATGCGTGTATCCCGGTGGCGGTCGAGCATCGGCCCGACCTTAAAGCTCTTAGCACATCAACGGAAAACCGCACGGCAGGCGGCAAGGTGCGGCCCGGAAAAATGTGCGGCTGGAAAGTGGCGGACATGATCCGGCGCGCCGGCG
>JAJNDL010000105.1 GCA_021156385.1 Moraxellaceae bacterium
GGCTGGCGTCGGCACCGGCGGCACCATCACCGGCGTGTCGCGCTACATCAAGAACACGCAGGGCAAGGTCATCCAGAGCATCGCGGTCGAGCCTGCGGCCTCGCCCCTGATCACGCAGACCCTGAAGGGCGAGCCGCTGGCGCCGGCGCCGCACAAGATCCAGGGCATCGGCGCCAACTTCGTGCCGAAGAACCTGGACCTGTCCGTGATCGACGGCGTCGAGACGGTCGGCAACGACGAGGCCATCGAGTACGCCCGCCGCCTCATGAGGGAGGAGGGCATCCTGGGCGGCATCTCCTGCGGCGCCGCCGTCTGCGCCACGGCACGCCTCGCGGCCCGGCCGGAGAACGCCGGCAAGATGATCGTCGTGGTGCTGCCCGACTCGGGAGAGCGCTATCTCAGTTCGCCGCTCTTCGAGGGCATGTTCAGCGAGCAGGAGCTGGTGCAATGACGATCGCCTACTGGTGCGTCCTGGCCGCCCTCCTGATGCCCTACATATGGACCGGCGTGGCCAAAGCCAGCGGCGGCTTCGCCCCGCGCGACAACCGCAATCCGCGCGAGTACCTGGACAAGCTGCAGGGGCCGGCCAAGCGGGCGCACTGGGCCCAGCTCAATACCTTCGAGTCCATCCCGGGCTTCATGGCGGCGGTGATCATCGCCCACCTGGCGCAGGGCCCGCAGGACTGGATCGATGCCCTGGCGCTGACCTACATCGGGCTGCGCCTGGCCTATGGCGTGCTCTACATCGCCGACAAGCCGGCGCTGCGCTCCCTGGTCTGGGCGGCCGGGCTGGGGTGCGTGGTGGGGCTGTTCGTGGTATCGGCCTGAACGGCGCGCCAGCGCTACGTTCTTCGGCTTGGCGGGGCAGGGCGGGGCGCTATAATGCGCCCCGTTTTCTTTCCCCTCCTGCGAGACAAGCCATGAGCTACAGCAATGTTCCGGCCGGCAAGGACGTGCCGAACGACATCTACGTCATCATCGAGATCCCGGCCAATGCCGCTCCCATCAAGTACGAGATCGACAAGGCCTCCGACGCCCTCTTCGTCGACCGCTTCATCGGCACCGGCATGTCGTATCCCGTGAACTATGGCTATATCCCGCACACCCTCTCCGAGGATGGCGATCCCCTCGACGTGCTGGTGGTGACGCCGTTCCCGGTGCAGCCCGGTTCGGTGATCCGTTCGCGCGTGGTCGGCAAGCTCAACATGGAAGACGAAGCCGGCATCGACACCAAGCTCATCGCCGTGCCGCACGACAAGCTGACGCCGCTCTACAAGAACGTGAAGGAGTACACCGACCTGCCCGAGCTGCTGCTCGGCCAGATCAAGCACTTCTTCGAGAACTACAAGGCGCTGGAGCCCGGCAAGTGGGTCAAGCTCACCGGCTGGGAGGGCGCCGAGGCGGCCCGCGCCGATGTACTGAAGGCCATCGCCGCCGCAAAATAAAGCTGCATCACGCAAGACAAAAAGCCCGCTTATGCGGGCTTTTTGTCATTCTAGAATCAGCACTTCCGCAACTGGCATCATCAGCAGGCACAAGGAGTGTGTGATGAATGACAGCAGTCCCCTTCCCCTGTCGCGCAGCGCCGACCAGATCCTCAACGAACTGCGGGCCGAGGTGCTGCGGCTCGAGCACGAGCGCGATCATTTCGACGAGCTGCCCCCCGAGCGCCGGCTGAAAAGCGTCGATGTCTATGCCGAGCGCATCCGCCGTCGCCAGGCCCTGCTCGACCTGCTCGGGACGTCGTCGCGGCCCCAGTGAGAGTTTCATCCCCGACGCGCTTGAATGTCTGACAAGAACGGGCCGGCCCGGGCGGGCGATTTTTATAATTCGCCGCGTTGACCCGATGCATTAATGCATTCGCGGGTCGCCGAAATTTCATTAGTCCTCTTATTCAAGGAAGTGTGTCATGGGTGAACTCAAGCAGTTGTCCGAATCGCAGAAGAGCCTGGTCGAGCGTGTGAAGAGCCTTGGCCAGCAGGTGTACCTGGCCAACCTCGGCCTGGCCAGCAAGGTGGAAGAAGAAGGCAAGAAGCAGTACGACCGTCTTGTCACGGCCGGTACCGAATCCCGCGGCCCGCAGGCTGCCGAAAGCAGCAAGGCCGTCCTGGCTGCCGTCGGCCTGGTCGAGGTGCTGAAGTCCGAAGCGGAAAAGCTGAAGGCCGAGGGCCTGAAGCTGCAGGTCGAGACCCTGAAGCAGCGCTTCAGCGGCATCGACCTCAAGACGGAGTCCCAGCGTCTGTTCGACGAACTGGTGGCCGCCGGCGAAAAACGCTCGGCCGCCTGACCTCACGCGCTGAATCGTTGTAACCCTCTTGGGGATGGCTCCCTCTGGCCATCCCCTTTTTTATTGCCCTGATTCCGCCATTGCCCGGCTTGCCGGCAAAATCTCCCGCAAAAGAGTCGGAGCCGACGGGGCTCCCGCGACTGCCGCCATCAGGCAGAATCCCGGACTGGCCCGGGCCCGGGCTTATACCGGTGCGACGGCTGTGGTTAAAATGAGAACGGGTTCAAATCCCGCCCATGGCAGTCCGCAAAGAACCGGCTGTTGGAGCTTGCCGAAAGCTCAGGTAGAGTCCGGGAAAACCACTAGAACCACATAATAAGAACTAGGGAGCACTCATGAAGCGTGCAGTAGCCTGTCTCGGACAGATCCTGCTCTGTCTGGGGTTGTCGACTTCCTTTGCCCATGCCAACTCCAAGCCACTGGTGATCTGCACCTGGGACATCCTCGGGCAGCAGGGCGACGCCACCAACATGATGAAGGACTACGTCCTCCAGGCCAAAGCCTGGGGCGTCAACGTCGTCTCCAAGAGCTATACCAACGAGGGCATCGCGGCGGACGATTTCAAGGCCGGCCAGTGCGACGGCACCCTTATCACCGGTCTGCGCGCCCGCCAGTTCAACCAGTTCACCGGCTCCATCGACTCCGTCGGCTCCATCCCCAGCTACACCCACATGCGCGACGTGATCGACCTGCTGGCCAACCCCAAGCTGACGCCACGCATGGTCAGCGGCCAATACGAAGTGGTCGGGGCGATTCCGGTCGGCGCCGCCTATGCCTTCGTCAACGACCGCGCCATCAACAACCTGGCCAAGGCCGCCGGCAAGAAGATCGCGGTGCTGGACTGGGACAAGTCGCAGGCCGAGATGGTCAAGATCGTCGGCGCCGTGCCCGTGGCCGCGGACCTCACCTCCTACGGCGGCAAGTTCAACAACGGCCAGGTCGACATCCTGTTCGCGCCCATCCCCCTCTACAAGCCGATGGAGCTGTACAAGGGCCTGGGCAACAAGGGCGCCATCGCCCGCTTCCCCGTCATCAATCTGACCCTGCAGCTGATCATCCGCAAAGACCGCTTTCCGCCCGACTTCGGCATCAAGAGCCGCCAGTACATCGCCGACCAGGTACCGCGCTTCTTCGGCATGATCCGCAACATGGAACGCGAGGTGGACTCCAAGCACTGGATGCATATCCCGCTGTCCGACCGTGAAGGCTACGAGAAGATCATGCGCGAGATGCGCATCCACCTGACCAAGTCCGGCTATTACGATCCGCGCATGATGACCCTGCTCAAGCGCATACGCTGCAAGCGCGAGCCGGATGCGGCGGAATGCTCGCTCAACGACGAATAAGGTTATAAGAACGGGCCCGTCGGGCCCGTTCCGCTTCTGTCGGATTCAGTCTGGTCTCCCGGTTGACAGCCGGTACGCTATCGGCCAGGACGCCTGTCCGCCGGACGGCCTGAAGTCCCGGACAGTCAGTAAGTATTTAACGGCGTGCACTGCAAGACATGGATGGACGAGCCGGCCTGGAGGCTATCTCGGCTCAGCAGTCACCCGAGAGGATCGAGGTCAAGTTAATGAGCATTCGCAAGCTTCCCTTCCTGAGCCGTGCACTGGGCGTGGCCCTGCTGGCTCTGGCGCCGCTGACGGCGGCCCATGCGCAGAGTGCCTGCGTCTTCGACCTGATGGGGTCGCAGGGGGAGAACTTTGCGCTGGCCCGCGATTTTGCGCTGGAGGCCAAGCGCGAGGGTATTAACCTGCGTCTGGTGCCCTACATGAACGAGGCCCTGGCCTTCGAGGATTTCAAGGCCGGCCATTGTGACGCCGTGCTGATGACCAACCTGCGCGGTCGCCAGCTCAACAAGTTCGTCGGCAGCATCGACGCCATCGGCGCCGTGCCCACCGAGCAGACCCTGCGCGCCGTCATCGAGCTGCTGATGAGCCCGAAGAGCGCCGAGCGCATGATCAGCGGCCCCTACGAGGTCGCCGGCATCGTGCCCCTGGGCGGCGTTTATGTTTTCGTCGACGACCGCAACGTCAACACGCTGGCCAAGGCGGCCGGCAAGAAGATTGCCGTGTTCGACTGGGACAAGTCGCAGCGCCAGCTGGTGCAGAACATCGGTGCGCAGCCGGTGTCCGCGGACATCATCAATTTCGGCGCCAAGTTCAACAACGGCCAGGTCGACATCATCGCCGCCCCGGCCATCGCCTTTCGCCCGCTGGAACTCCATCGCGGCCTTGGCAATCGCGGTGCCATCGTCAACATGCCTTTCATGCAGATCACGGCCGTGATCGTGATCCGCCACGAGCGTTTCGAGCCGGGTGACGGCCAGAAGCTGCGCAACCTGGTGGTGAAGCGCATGGATCATTCCTTCAAGCTGATCCGCAAGTCCGAGCAGGACATTCCCGCCTACTACTGGTCCAAGGTGCCGCAGGTGGAGATGGAGGATTACTTCCGCATGATGCGCGAGGCCCGCGTGAAGCTGACCGAGCAGGGCGAGTACGATCCGGCCATGATGCGTTTCCTGAAGAAGGTGCGCTGCCGCTACAGCCCCGAGAACGCCGAGTGCATCCTCGACGACGAGTGAGCGTGCTTCCGCAATAAAAAACCCGGCCTGTGCCGGGTTTTTTATTGCGCGCGCCGCCGCGTCCATCATTTCGAAAGCCAGCGCCACAGCAGCACGATTGCCAGCACCCAGAGGGCGACCACCGCAACGGTCGCGCCGCGGCTCACCGGCCGCTCCGTGGCCTGTGCGGCCGCCTGGCGCGCCGTCTCCATCACGGCGGGCGGCATCAGGCGCAGCAGCAGGGCGATGCCCAGCGGCAGGAGCAGCAGATCGTCGAGCAGGCCGAGCACGGGGATGAAGTCGGGAATGAGGTCGATGGGGCTGAACGCATAGGCGACGATCACAAGCGCCAGCAGGCGCACGGGCCAAGGCGTGCGCCGGTCGCGGGCGGCGAACCAGAGTATGAGCGTGTGCTGCTTCAGTGAGCGGGCCCACGCTTTCAGGGTGTCGATTCCGCGCATGCGCCGGTCTGCCTGAAGACGGTGATGCGCGCAGCCTGCCTCTAATCGCGCAGGAAGGCCAGCAGCTCGCGATTGACCTCGTCGGCATGGGTCCAGATAAGGCCGTGCGGCGCGCCCTCGATCACGGCCAGTCGGCTGCCCGGCAGCGCCTCGTGCAGGCGCCGCGCCGAGGCTGCGAGCGGCACGATGCGGTCGGCCTCGCCATGGATGATCAGCGTTGGTATGCCTACGCGGCCGAGATCGGCGCGGAAATCCGTGCCCCAGGCCGTGACGCAGTCCAGCGTCGCCTTGGGAGAGGCCAGCGCGGCGATGTCCCAGGAGAGCTGCACGACCTCGTC
>JAJNDL010000106.1 GCA_021156385.1 Moraxellaceae bacterium
TCACGGCGCAGCAGTGCCAGGAAGGCATTGATGTCGTGCGGCGCGGACACCGTGTCCAGGATGAAATGGAAGTTGTTGCGCTCGGCCTTCATCGCGTCCCGGTCACCGGAGATCACCACCCTGTGTGCGCCCAGGCGCAACGCATCCCCCGCCTTGGCGGGAGACGTGGTAAACAGCACCACCTCCGCCCCGAAGGCACGTGCGAACTTCAGGGCCATGTGTCCCAGCCCGCCCAAGCCGACCACGCCGACT
The DNA here is from genome assembly GCA_021156385.1 of Moraxellaceae bacterium. Lineage (GTDB taxonomy): Bacteria > Pseudomonadota > Gammaproteobacteria > Pseudomonadales > Moraxellaceae > UBA2031. The sequence goes on from JAJNDL010000106.1 coordinate 253, forward strand.
TTCTGTCCGGGGCCGACCTTCCAGTAGCGCAGCGGCGAGTAGGTCGTGATGCCTGCGCACAACAGTGGCGCCGTGGCGGCGGGATCGAGCCCGGCAGGCACCCGCAGCGTGAAGTCCTCGTCCACGACGATGTTGTTCGAGTAGCCGCCATAGGTGATGCCACCCGTATGCTTCTCTGGGCCACCATAGGTCATGACCGGACCGCGCTCGCAGAACTGCTCCTCACCCTCGCGGCAGTTCACGCATTGCCGGCAGGAATCCACCATGCAGCCCACTGCCGCCATGTCGCCCGGGCGGAACTTCGTCACCGCACTGCCAACGGCAGTGACGCGCCCCACGATCTCGTGGCCGGGTACGCAGGGATAGCGGCTGCGGCCCCATTCGCTGCGCACCACGTGCAGGTCGGAGTGGCAGACGCCGCAGTAGAGGATCTCGAGCTGCACGTCCCTGGCAGTCAGGTCGCGGCGCTCGAAACGAAAGGGGGCCAGCGGAGACCGGGCATCGGTGGCGGCATAGCCTATGGACGTGATCATGACAGCTCCTGCAGATCCGGGATTCCGCACAGATTAACGACTGGGATATTGTGGGCAAGCGGGAATAGGAACTGCTGGTTGCTGCCGGGCCCCCGGTATTGTGCAGCGCGATTCTGTTGAATCCGACCCGGGTGCGTTCGCGCCCTTTTCAATACCCGTAGTTTAGCGGAGCCTGCCTCGCTACGCAGCGCTGGCAAAGCCGGTATCCAAAACCGCTGCGCGGTTTTGCATTCGCGCTACGGTCACCCGACGCGTCATCATTCGGACGCCAAGGTTCGTCGGTGGCAAACCTGTCGAACCCGGTGCATGCGTTCCAGTCGCGAGAGAAAGTATCAAATTAAAGGCCCCGGTCACGTCGTGACCGGGGCCTTTAATTTTGGCGTCCCCACGGGGATTCGAACCCCGGTTACCGCCGTGAAAGGGCGATGTCCTAGGCCTCTAGACGATGGGGACGGAATCGGGAAGCAGGGTCTGGTGGAGCTAGGCGGGATCGAACCGCCGACCTCTACAATGCCATTGTAGCGCTCTCCCAGCTGAGCTATAGCCCCAGACCTGCGAGGGCCCGCCGGCGGTGCCGGCGAGCGAGGCGCGAATTCTAGGCAGCACCCTCAGGGGTGTCAACGACGCCGAAACGCCGCCGAGCACGGCAAGCGCCTGACGCAGGCGGGCACGGGTGATGTCGGGACCGAGGATGTTCATCGCTTCCATCACCGGCGTACTCGAGGCAGTGCCGGAGATGGCCACGAAGAACGGGAACATGAAGTCGCGCAGCTTGAAGCCCAGCGCCTCGCTGATACGGCCCAGCAGTGTGCTGATTTCCTCGTGGTTCCAGCGCCGCAGCGCCTCCAGCTCCCACAGCGAGATTTGCAGGATGCGGCGGACGTCGTCGGTGGCGAGCTTCTTGTGCTGGAAGCTCTCGGCCGTGACGGGAACGGCGCCCGAGAAAAAGAAGGCCGCCCAGCCCACCGCATCGGAGAGCACCTGGATGCGCGGCTGGATCTGCGCTGCGACCTTGCCGAGGAGTTCGGGACTTATCCAGCGCTGGAATGCCTGCACCAGCTCCGGCACGGAGAGTTCGCGCAGCCAGACGCTGTTCAGCCAGGACAACTTCTCGACGTCGAACGTCGGCCCGCCCAGCGAAACGCGCTTGATGTCGAAATTCGCGATCATTTCCGCCAGCGTGAATTTCTCGCGCTCGTCCGGCATCGACCAGCCCATGCGGCCGAGATAGTTGAGCAACGCCTCGGGCAGGAAACCCATGCGCTCGTAATAGGTGATGCTGGTGGGATTCTTGCGCTTGCTGAGCTTGGACTTGTCCGGATTGCGCAGCAGCGGCATGTGACAGAACACGGGCTGCTGCCAGCCGAAGTATTTGTAGAGGAGCACGTGCTTGGGCGCGGAACTGATCCATTCCTCGCCACGGATCACGTGCGTGATCTCCATGAGGTGGTCGTCGACCACATTGGCGAGGTGGTAGGTGGGCAGGCCGTCGGCCTTCATCAGCACCTGCATGTCCACCTGCTCCCAGGGAATCTCGACATCGCCGCGCAGCAGGTCGGGCACGATGCAGATGCCTTCGCGCGGAACCTGCATGCGGATGACGGACGATTCACCCGCCTGCAGCCGACGCTGCGCCTCATCGGCAGGAATATCGATGCAGTGGCCGTCGTAGCCGGGCGTCTGCTTGGCGGCAGTCTGCTCGGCACGCAGCCGGTCCAGGCGCTCGGCGCTGCAGAAGCAATGGAAGGCATGGCCCGTCTCGACCAACTCCTGTGCGTGCCGGCGATAGATCTCGCTACGTTCGCTTTGCCGGTAGGGGGCATGCGGACCGCCGACATCGGGACCTTCATCCCACTGCAGTCCCACCCACTTCAACGCACGCAGGATCTGCTCTTCCGACTCGCGGGTGGAGCGTACCTGGTCGGTATCCTCGATGCGCAGGATGAACTGGCCCTGGTGCTGGCGGGCAAAGCAGAGATTGAACAGGGCGATGTAGGCGGTGCCCACATGGGGGTCGCCCGTGGGCGAGGGAGCGATTCGGGTACGGACAGTGGTCATGGCGCATCCGGCGACAGGAAAAACGGGCGGGATTATAGCGTCGGCCGATTTGCCGTCGGCAACCGGCGACGCAATGAAAAAGCCCCGCGTGCGCGGGGCTTTTCGATTTTGGCGGAGAGGGTGGGATTTGAACCCACGGTAGGGGAGACCCCTACTTCGGATTTCGAGTCCGACCCGTTCAGCCGCTCCGGCACCTCTCCAAACGAGGGCGCAACGATACCGGCTCGGCCGCGCCTAAACAAGAGCTCAGAGGGGGATATCGTCGACCGTGTTGGCAGCCTTCTGCACCACGTCGTTGACTGTGTTGCCGGCGACAGGAACGATGGAGACAACGGCACCGACGACACGCATCGGCACGGTGACGACCTTGGTCAGGAAACAGCCGCTCAGGGAAGATGCCAGGGCCGCTACCGCCACAACACGCAGAATAGTCTTGTTCATTTTTTCTGGACTCCATGGAAATGAGCAGGCAGCGCGCAGTCCGCACCAGCCGTCCGCCAAGTGTGACAGGAGGCCGGAGACCGGGCAATCCTGACCACAGCCGCCAACCTGGCTTCAGTCGAACTTCACGCCGAGCCGGTGGCCGACTTCCTCATAGGCTTCGACGACACCACCAAGACCCTGCCGGAACCGGTCCTTGTCCAGCTTCTTGCGCGTGTCTTTATCCCAGAGTCGGCAGCCATCGGGCGAAAACTCGTCGCCCAGCACGATGTCGCCATGGAAGAGGCCGAACTCCAGCTTGAAGTCGACTAGCAGCATGTTGCCGCCATCGAAGAGCTGCTTGAGAACCTCGTTGACCTTGAAGGACAGCTCCTTCATGCGCTGCAACTGTTCATCCGTGGCCCAGCCAAAGGAACGCACGTGGTATTCGTTCACCATGGGATCGCCAAGGGCGTCGTTCTTGAGGAAAAGCTCGAAGGTCGGAGGCAGCAGCTCCTTGCCCTCCTCCACGCCCAGGCGGCGCACCAGGCTGCCAGCAGCGAAGTTGCGGACCACGCACTCCACCGGGATCATGGTCAGGCGCTTCACGAGCGACTCATTGTCGGAGAGCAGCTTTTCCTGGTGCACGGGAATGCCGGCAGCCGCCAGTTTCTCCATGATGAAAGCGTTGAACTTGTTGTTCACCATGCCCTTGCGATCGAGCTGCTCGACTTTCTTGCCGTCGAAGGCAGAGGTGTCGTTGCGGAAGAGAATGACAAGGTGGTCTGCATCGTCAGTGGCATACACCGATTTGGCCTTGCCGGTGTAAAGAAGTTCACGCTTTTCCATTCATCTCTCCGCTCGGCCCGCCACTCAGGGAGGCCGCAATTCATTGACTTCGCCGGGGCGGAACTGGGCCGCCGCCGGATCAGGGTTGCCCGGCCTCAGGCCAGTTGGCGACGATGGCTTCGAACAGCGACTGAGTGGTTGTCCGGGGAGCCAAGGTATCGTCATCCTTCTGCAGGGTCATCGTATAGGCCGTCTGGCCACGCGTCAGCCGCAGCTGGTAGGGCGTATCCTTGCCGACCTCATCGGACAACCTGAGATAGTACAGGCCGATCCGCTGGTCGCGGTCATCCACCTTGATAGCGGCCTTGCGCAGCGCCTGATCCAGCCCGTCCCAGATCACATTGACGTCGCCGACAACGCTGATCAGCGGATAGCCGTTGCCATCTTGGGTAAGCACGGGCCTCTCCGTCGCGGCAGGGTCCGCGGCTTTCTCGGCAGGGGCGGCATCGGCCAGAACCAGAGGCTTGGGAGGCGGCGCCTTGAACTTCTTCGGCCACTCCTTGGGAACGGGGCCCGGCGGTATGGGATACAGCGGCTTGATCGGGCGGATCTCCACGCCAGCCGGAATTACCAGCGGGGGAACTTCGCGGACAACGCGGTAATCACTGGCCGGATCGCGGGCCGCGGAACATCCTGCCAGCACTACCGCAACCCCGAATACGGACAGGCTCCGCAAGAGCATCAGAGTGCTCCAGCCTGGCGCAGGGCCTCACGCACCTTTTCACGACAGGGCTCTGCCAGCACAGTAAGCGGCAGACGGATACCCGTATCGATCCGCCCCATTTCATGCAAGGCCCACTTGACCGGTATTGGATTGGACTCGACGAACAGGTCCCTATGCAGGGCGGCAAGCGGGGCATTCAATTGACGTGCGACCTCGGCCTCGCCTTGCAGGGCCGCGGCACACAGCTTGGCCATGCTGCCGGGCGCCACATTGGCAGTCACGGAGATGTTGCCTTTGGCCCCCAGCAGAATCAGCTCGTATGCGGTAGCGTCATCGCCGGAGTAGACGGCCATGCGTCCCCCAACCATGTCGATCAGCTCACGGCCCCGCTCCACGTTTCCGGTCGCATCCTTGATGCCGACGATATTGGGCGTCCCGGCCAGGCGGGCGACTGTGGCGTTCTGCATGTCCACACCTGTGCGGCCCGGGACGTTATAAAGAATCTGGGGAATGGCTACCGCCTCTGCCAATGCCCGGTAGTGCTGGTAGAGGCCTTCTTGCGTTGGCTTGTTGTAGTAGGGCGTAACCAGAAGGCAGGCATCGGCACCGGCATCGGCTGCAGCCTGGGTCAGTTCGATGGCTTCCTTTGTGGAGTTTGCGCCGGTGCCGGCAATTACCGGGGCACGCCCGGCGGCACTACTGATGACAGTCCGGATGACCTCGAGATGCTCGTCAACATCCAGCGTGGCGGACTCGCCGGTAGTGCCAACGGCAACGATCGCATTGGTACCCTCGGCCACGTGCCACTCGACCAGGCGATGCAAGGCCTCCCAGTCCACCGCACCATCACGATGCATGGGTGTAACCAGGGCAACAATGCTCCCGCTAATCATGCTGCTCTCCGCCAGCTCAGAAAGCTGACAATGGTAATGGCCACCGACCGTGTTGAACAGGCTGAACTGCCGCCCAAATAGAAAAGCCGGCTAAAGCCGGCTTCGAAAACTGGAGCGGGAAACGAGACTCGAACTCGCGACCCCGACCTTGGCAAGGTCGTGCTCTACCAACTGAGCTATTCCCGCATCTTGCCGTGCAGATTGGGGAGCACGGCGGAGGCCGCATTTTACCGATGGCGCCTGCCCTGTCAATGCAGCCCGATCGCCAATTACTGCTCCATGAGGTCAGGCCAAGCTGCGCGCAGATAAACGAACATCGACCAGATGGTGAGCCCTGCCGCAACAATGAGCAGCAGAAAGCCGAGCTTGTCGAGCAAGGGATGATGCAGGAGGAGAACCGTAATGGCCGTCATCTGCATGGTGGTTTTCAGCTTCCCTATATAGGACACCGCGACACTGGCGCGCTTGCCAATTTCCGCCATCCATTCACGCAGGGCCGAAATGGTGATTTCCCGGGAAACAATCACGATCGCGGAGATCACCATGAGTACGTTGTCCGCATGCCACTGCACCAGAATGATCAGGGCTGCAGCGACCATGAGCTTGTCAGCCACCGGATCAAGAAAACGCCCGAATGCCGAGGTCTGGTTCAGGGTGCGGGCCAGATAGCCGTCAAACCAGTCGGTGATTGCCGCCACCAGGAAAACCCCGGCCGCCAGCATGTAACGCGCCTCGAGAGGGGTATATGTCAGCGCAATCAGGACGGGGATCAGCAGAATGCGAAGCAGTGTCAGCACGTTTGGAACGTTTAACAGGGTGGCAGCGCTCAAGGGTGGCTCCAAACGGATCGACAGCGTAGTGCACCCGCTCAGTGACTGTGCAAGGCGTCATAGATGGCTTCGGCCAATCTTAAACTAATCCCCGGCGCCATCGCGAGGTCCCGCACGCTGGCCCTGACCAGCTCCTGCATGCCGCCGAAATGCTGGATCAGGTCCCGCCTCTTCTTTGGCCCCACTCCCGGGATGTCCTCCAGCACAGAACGCTTCCGCTGCTTGCCCCGTCGCGCACGATGCCCGGCGATGGCGAAACGATGCGCCTCGTCGCGAATATGCTGAATGAGGTGGAGCGCGGGCGAATCTGCCGGCAACTGCATGTCGGCCCCATCGGGGAAGTGCAGGGTTTCCAGCCCGGGCTTGCGCCCCTCCCCCTTGGC
>JAJNDL010000107.1 GCA_021156385.1 Moraxellaceae bacterium
GATGCCTCGGCCACCATGACTTCGTCGAAGCGCTGGTCACCTTCCACCAGCAGCAGCCGCACCGGGGGCTGGTCGGCCGGCCAGGAGGCGCGGGGACGCGACCTCGCCATCGGTGTCATCCTGACCTGGGCCCGGAAGATCGAGCCGAAGCCCGGTTCGCTTTCGACCATCAGGTCGCCACCCATGAGCTGGCAAAGCTCGCGGCTGATGCTGAGCCCGAGCCCGGTGCCGCGGTACCGGGTGCTATCGGGAGCGACCTGCATGAAGCTGTCGAATATCTGTTCGCGCTGTTCGCGGGCAATGCCGATGCCGGTATCGCATACGGCGATGGTGAGCAGCACGGCCCCGTTCTGCAGGGTGGAGTTCACCCGGACTTCAATGCCGCCGCGCAGCGTGAACTTCACCGCATTGGACAGCAGGTTGATGATTACCTGGCGCAGCCGCTGCACGTCGCCGATCATCTCAGTCGGCACTTCCGGGGCGATGGAGCAAAGCAAGGTCAGCTGCTGCTTGTAGATGCGAGCCTTGAACAGGTCCAGGCACTCTTCCAGGAGGGTGTCGAAATCGAGTGGCGCCAGCTCCAGCTCCATGCGGCCTGCCTCCATGCGGGCATGGTCGAGCACGTCGTCGATGACCTCCAGCACGGCCTGTCCGGAGGCTTCCATCGTCATCAGGATGCGGCTCTGCTCGGTGTTCAGGCCGGTGGTCTTGAGCAGCTCGGCCATGCCCAGCACCCCGTTCATGGGGGTACGCAGCTCATGGCTGACCATCGCCAGGAACTTGCTCCTTGCCTCCGTCTGGGCCTGCACCACAAGGGCTTCTTCGCGACGACTGGCCTCGGCCTCGCGGCGCCGCCGCAGTTGCAGGCCCAAGCCGAGCAGGAGCAGGATCGCCCAGCCCACCAGGCTGGTCCGTACGAACGGCACCAGATGGTCCTGCCACGGAAGGACAGCCAATGCAGCCAGCAGGATCAGCACGGCATTCAGCAGGAAAATGCTCCAGGCCGCTATGAAATAGGTCGCCACCCTCTGCGCGGCCGGCAGTGCGCGTACGCCCAGATACAGTACCCAGCCGCTGACCGCTACGCCCAAAGCCAGCATCAGCAACGACCCGTAAGACGGCCCCAGGGGAAACAGCGCCACGGTACAAACGATGCTGGCACCGATGAACCACCGCGTTCCACGGCGCGGCGCCGCCGAAGGTGAGCCCCAGAGATAACGCAAGGCAAAACGCAGGTAGAGGAAATCGGCCAAGGCCAGGCTGAGCGGCAGAAGGAAGTTCTGCCAGACGCTCGTCACCGGCATGAACTGGAAGGCGAATCCGTCGAAGCAGAACAGCGAGGCCGCGGTCGCCAGGACCGTGAACGCATAATAGAAAAAGATTTTTTCCCGTGAGCTCAGGTACAGGAACAGGCTGTATGCCACCAGGAGCCCAAGGGCCCCGTAAAAAACCCCCTGCCAGAATTGCGCACGAGTCAATCCGCTCCAGAAGGCCGCCGTCGTTTGCACGCGAGCAGGAAATACGATGAGGCTGGTGGACTCCAGCCGCACATAATACTGGCGCGTGGATTCTGCAGGGACGCTGAACGGCAGTGCCAGCCGGTGTGTCTTCAACGGACGCGCGGACCAAGGCTCGTTGTCACCTGTGGCACTGCGTTGGAAGCCGCCACGACCATCCGGCTCATACAGCACAACATGGTCCAGCAGCGGGAAGTTCAGCAAAAAAACGCGATGGTCTGGGCTCTTGCCGGGATTGTGCAATGTAAAGCGGAACCAGTAGGCCGCCCCAGGGTCGAAGCCCCAGTTGCCATGGCGCGGCACCGGCACAAAGTCCGCCGCCGCCATGTTCGGCCCAGGAGTCTGGGTTCGCCTCTCGGTATCGCGCCAGAACTCTACTCGTCCCATCAGTGGCTGGTCGTCTGACTGCAGCGTGATGCTCTCTTTTCCTGGCAGCGGCGCCGCCAGGGCCCCAAGGCTGCCCACTCCCGACAGGATCAGGACAGCGAGCAGCCAATGGCGGAAAACACTGATACAAAGCATCCTTAGCATGACCATTCCTGGGCCCGGCAAGTCCATTCCGGGCGGCAGCAGAATTGCCCCGCCGTCGCCGGGGTTGCTCATGATAACCGTCTCCGGCAGTTTTCGTTCATGACAACACTCTGCCCACAGTCGGGTCCTTCTCATTTCCAGGGGCGGTTGCTAGGATTGCCGGGCTTTAGCCTGTTCGAGCCATCCGGCCCGCCAAGCCAGTCTAGAAGAAGTACACCACGGATTGCTCATGAGTTCCCTGCTTCCTGAAAACATACAGCCCGTAGCTCCCGAACAGTTCCACGAGATGCACCAGCCTCAGTGGCACCTCGCCCTGCGCATCGTTCTGGCAGTGCTCACCCTGGTATATGCCTATTTCGTTCCCGCCAAGCTGGTGCTGGTGACATATGTCGTCTTCACCCTTGGCATCACGCTTTACGCCGCAGCCCAATCGCTGCTGTGCCTGTCCGTTATCTTCAACCGTGCCGGCCCGGTTCTTCTGCATGCAATCACCGTCGTTGACGTGATCGGTGCACTGTTCGTACTCATCAACGATCCGGCACCAATCCCCCCCACGCTGATGCTGACCGGCATTGCACTTGCGCTTGCAGTTGCTCAGCACCGACAACGCTCCTACACCATTGTGTTTGCAACCGTGGTGGTTCTGGCCACCGCCACCCTGGTGGCCCGGCAGCATTTCCTGCACCGCGGTTACGACATCTATTTCTTTGCCCTTGCTCTCTTTGCCCTGCTTTATGCATGCGCCACGCTGATTCTCTCGGCCCATGCCGAGGGCCTGCGCCTGCGTGCCGCCAGGGTCACTGAAACCGACCCGATCACTGGGCTTGGAAACCGCTGGACATTCTACGAGGCAGCCAAGTACTTGCTTCCCTACCACCAGCGCAACATGACGCCCATGGTAGTGATGTTTGCCGAGATCGAAATAGCCAAACGCAAAGGCAAGCGGATCAGCAAGACCGTCAATCAGTATCTGCTCAAGCAGTTTGCCAGCATCGTCGACCGCCGCCTGCGTGGCTGCGATATTGCGGTCCACTATGGCGGCAACGAATTCGCCTTCCTACTCGTCGATACCACCACCAAAGATGCCGAAAGCATTGCATTCGACATCCAGCAGCAGTTCGACACCTGGGCCAAGCAAAAGGACCTTTCCTCCTACGTGCATATTGGCATGTCAGTGGTACCCAACCGGCCAGTGGCCCTGGACCAGATTCTTATCAATATCAATGCCGCCCTTTACCGTGCCCGTCAGTACAAAAAGGGAGTCTCCGGGGCTGTCTTCGCCGACCCCGAACAGGCCCGCTGATCACCCCTGTCGAATACCGGGATTCCTCCGCCAGGGCCCGGCTTTTCTAGCCTTCCTGAAGCGCTGGAAGTGTCAAACAAAAGTGATGCAAACCCGAAATCCCGATGCTAATATCTGCGCCGCCGATTAGTTGGATGCTAGGTAAGCTGCGCGTTTTACGGGCATGGAAATGCCCAACTGGCGCTGGTGATGCATTTAGCATAGTCGTCAAACACGCAACCCCTGAGAGAGACATCATGCAAATCAAGAAGATCGCCGTTTCTGCTGCTATCGCTGCTGCTCTGGCCCTGGCTGCCTGTGCCAAGAAGGAAGAAGCTGCTCCCGCCGAAGCCGCTCCCGCTGCTGAAGCTGCCGCTCCTGCCGCCGAAGCTCCTGCTGCTGAAGCTGCCGCCCCGGCTGCTGATGCCGCTGCTCCGGCCGCTGACGCTGCTGCCCCGGCCGCTGACGCTGCCGCCCCGGCCGCTGACGCTGCCCCGGCTGCTGCTCCGGCCAAGTAATCAGACCCTTAAGGGTTTGATGAAAAAAGGGTGCTTCGGCACCCTTTTTTATTGCCTCTCACCAGTCCATCCGAAGCGAGAATCCCATGTCCTCTTGCCCCTGTAGTTCCGGAAGGGAGTTTTCGGAGTGTTGTGCCCCCATCCTGGATGACAGCTGCCCCGCCCTCACCGCGGAAGCCCTGATGCGCGCCCGCTATAGCGCTTATGTCACGAGGAATATCGGCTTCCTGATGAACTCGACCCTGCCGTCCGGTCGCCACGACAGCAATCCTGAAGCCATGCAGGCATGGGCCGAGCAGTCAGAATGGGAAGGACTGGAGGTTGTCGCGACAAGCAAGGGGGGTAGTGACGACAGCCAAGGTGAGGTGGAGTTTATTGCACGTTACAAGCTTCAGGGCACCACACATCTTCACCATGAGAAATCGCAGTTCCAGAAGAAGGACGGGCGGTGGTACTTCAAGGATGGCAGGGTCGTCTACAGCGGACCCGCTGAAAAGCCGGCACCTGTCGTCAATGCGGCAAAGATCAGCCGGAACGACCCCTGCCCCTGCGGCAGTGGCAAGAAGTTCAAGAAGTGCTGCGGAAGCTGAGCACCCTGTGAGACCTGCATTCTGGAACAGGCGTCCGACATCCCGATATAATGCCGCCCCGGTCCAGTACCGCGCCAATATCCACTCGAATTGCGAGAGAAGTCATGAGCACTGATTCCGTCGTCATCGTCAATGGCGCCCGCACCCCCATGGGTGGATTCCAGGGAGCCCTGAGTCCCGTCACTGCCCCGGAACTAGGCGCCGTTGCAATCCGCGAAGCCGTGAGTCGCGCTGGCCTGAAGCCGGAAGATATCCAGGAAGTCATCATGGGCTGTGTGCTGCCGGCCGGCCTCAAGCAGGGTCCTGCCCGGCAGGCCGCCCTGGATGCCGGCCTGCCGGCGGCTACCGGCTGCACGACCATCAACAAGCTTTGTGGATCAGGGATGAAGGCCACCATGCTGGCCCACGATCTGATCAAGGCCGGCACCAACGACATCATGGTCGCTGGCGGCATGGAATCCATGAGTAATGCCCCTTACGTGCTTCCCAAGGCACGAGCCGGCTATCGCATGGGTCACGGCGAGATCAAGGACCACATGTTCCTGGATGGCCTCGAGGACGCTAAAACAGGTCGCCTGATGGGTTCGTTTGCCCAGGAAATGGCGGACAAGCTGGGCCTGACCCGCGCCGACATGGACAGCTTTGCCGTGGATTCCCTCAAGCGCGCCCAAGCTGCCATCGCCAATGGCAACTTCAAGGCTGAGATCGTTCCGGTTCCGGTGCAGACTCGCAAGGGCGAAGTGCTGGTCGATACCGACGAGCAGCCCGGCAATGCCAGCCTCGATAAGATTCCCACCCTGAAGCCCGCTTTCGCCAAAGACGGAACCATCACTGCCGCCAATGCCAGTTCCATCTCCGACGGAGCCTCGGCCCTGGTCCTGATGCGTGAATCAGAGGCCCGGGCTCGCGGCCTGACGCCACTGGCACGTATCGTCGGTCACTCGACCCAGTCGCAGCATCCCAGCGAATTCACCATCGCTCCGGTCGGCGCACTCAGCAACCTGTTTGCCAAGACCGGCTGGAAGGCGGAAGAAATCGATCTGTACGAGATCAATGAAGCCTTCGCCATGGTGACGATGGCTGCCATGCAGAAGCACAACATCCCGCACGACAAGGTGAATGTGTACGGCGGCGCCTGTGCGCTTGGCCACCCGGTGGGCTCCACGGGCTCCCGCATCATCAGCGCAACGGCAGGAAGGGCGTGGCAGCACTTTGCATCGGCGGTGGGGAAGCCACGGCGATGGCCATCGAGTTGATTTGATCCTGAGCGTAAAAAAAGAGGCCGCAATTGCGGCCTCTTTTTTTTGATCACTGAAATTCGTTAACGCATCTGCAAGTGATGTCGTGCGTCTCCTAGCTGCGTACCCGCCGTTTCTGCAGGCCATTTATACCTGTTGCATCCGGAGCCTGGCTCAATTGCCGCCATCCCGATGCATATGCTGCCGCACCAGCCACCAGCACGAACACAGCCGAAAGCTGTCGGGCCTGCTCCAGCATTTCACGTGTCCAACCCCTGCTGATATAGGAGTCCGGCAACAGCAGCCATGCCAT
>JAJNDL010000108.1 GCA_021156385.1 Moraxellaceae bacterium
CACGTCGTATCGCGAATTGATGGGCGAAATCCTGCTCGACCAGGCCGACGAGATGCTGCGCGCCGGCAGCTCGGTCGATGCCGTCGCCAACCGCCTGGGCTTTTCCGACGCGGCGAGCTTCATCCGCGCCTACAAGCGCTGGACCGGCGGCACACCTGGCCGGCACCGGCGGCCGTGACGCATCGGTCCGGGACTTTCCCGCATCGAATATTTCTGACCAAGGGGCATGGCCTGCGCGAAAGCGTCTTTGTACGGAGGCCGGAGTCATGTCGCCGTGCACATTTCCCCTATTTGTCTTCGCATGCTTATCCGCAGGAAAGCTGTCCGCGACGATCAATTAGTTGTCCGGTTCCATAGAAGCTTGTCCCGACTGATTAGTTTTTCCCACCGGTCCGGCGCGGGAAAAATTCCAGAATTCAGCGCGAAACCGGAACAAGCACGCCGCATGAAGTGGCGTCGACAAGAAAGGGATCCGGCCGTGATGGTCGGGGGCCACGGAAATGCGCGAACTGTCCCGTCTGTTTCTCCTGTATGCCGGTGTCCTGCTGCTGCTCCTGATGATCAGCACGCCACTCCGCGCCGAACTCGAGCTGATCACCGACGACCAGGCACTGGGCGAAGTCACCGGCGAAGGCCTGGCGATCCTGCCGCAGGGCACCCGCATCATCTTCGATCCGACCGCCTACCTGCGCTCGCTGCCGCGCGGGGCGCCAGCCACCGGCAGCGGCGTCGCGGGAGCCGCGGGCAATGCCGCGGACCTCTTCTGGTACGGCATCGCCTTCTCGGCAGCCGACGGCAACCTGAACAACCGTGTCGGCGCCAGTGCCATCGCCAGCTGGGGGGCGGAAGGCAATCCCTGGGTGCTCCTCGCCACGAGTCCGTCGCATCTCCTCTACGACGGCAGCACCGCGAGCTATCCGGTCCTGCAGTACCGCGCGCCGTCGTATCTGGTGGGTACCGATTTCACGAGCGCCTCCGTCATGAACCTCAAGTACGCGTTCTTCGGCGACATCGCCGTCTGCAATGCCGGCACGCCTGCGTATGGCTCGACGACGGCCTGCGGCGGCCTGGGCGTGGCAGGCAAGCTGCAGAGCATTTCCGTGTGGGACGGCTTCGCACTGCACGGCAGCCGCTACAGCATCTTCCAGAGCACGATGGACTACGGCAAATACATGGGCAACGCCGCCGTCGAGTTCCTGCCCGTCACCGGCACCGGGGCGCAGTCGGACGGCAGCTTCGGCGCGGTCTGGCTCAACCGCATCAACAGCAACACCAACGGCGTGATGCGCTTTGGCGTCGGCGGTTCCAACGGCAGCGTGGCCCTGCCCGAAACCGTCCCGCTGACCTTCAATGCCAGCGAAGGCCTGTGGCTGACCGACCTCGACATCAATATGCCGGTGGGTCACCTGCACTACCAGCCGCTCGTCTTCGACAACGACGCCAGTGGCAATCTCGTCATCGAGCTGGCACGCATCCCCAACAACGTCAACGTCTACAACTACGCGTACCGCAATTACGGCGTGACCGGGGTCGATCCGGCCGCACTGGTCTCCGGCTCGCCTGGCAATCCCGCACCGCAGACCGGTGCCGACAGCACGATCGCGAAGATGTGCACCAATGCCACGCTGGACTGCACGGACGCGACGCACGGCGAGCTGCGCGTCGCGGACCTCGAATACCGGAACAACTCCGCCGCGGTGATCGAGGGCAGCCGCGGTGCGGCCGGCACGCCCGCGAGTGTCGCGGTGGAGGGCGTTTTCCTGCAGCACCTGAAAATCAGAACTCTGGGACTCTGAGCGTGCGCAGGTTTTTTATCGGCATGGCCCTGGTGACGGGCAGCAGTGCGCAGGCGGAACTCGCCGCGCTCGACAACGAGGCGCTGGCGCAGGTCAGCGGCATGCAGGGCGTGGCCATCGGTCTCGACATGCGACTCAACGCGGATGCCGGCGGCACGCCGCTGCCGCTGTGCACGGCAGCGGCCACCTATCGGGAGTGCCGCGTGTCCTGGTCCTTCAGCAACCGCGGCAGCGACGACGTCGACAAGAAATGGCTGGTGCTGAAAGGCTTCACGGGGGCCGTGCTGATTCCCTACCTGCGCGTGGATGCCAGCGCGATCACCTACGATCCCGACGGTGCGGCGACGACCAAGTCCATTCCGGCGGTCCTGCTCGGCTTCGGCGATGCCACGGGTTCCGGCGCCAACACCAAGGTGCAGGTGAAGAACCTCATCATCGACAACATCGCCATGGAGCAGGACAACGCCACGCGCCGCGGCTACGAGGCGGACGCCACCACCGAGCCGACCGGTGCCGCCATTCCCGCCAACGTCAACACCGGTTTCATGGGTCTGCAGATCAGCGGGCCCGGCAACATCGCCAACGTGCAGATCGACGGCACCGTCAAGCTCTACTCCTGCCTCGGAGATCATCCGTCATGCTGAAGCGCGCAATGATGTGGCGGACGTACCTGCTGGACCTGGCTTTCATGATGATTGCCGCCGGCCCGGCGGTAGCGATTCAAGAGATGGACGACGAAAGCCTGGCCGGTGTCAGCGGCCAGTCGCTGTTCACCTCCCACACCACCACCAACGGTGCCTTCACGTATTACCGCATCGGCATCGATGCGGAGATCCTGCTCAACACCAACATCAACCGGTTGGCACTGGGCTGCGACGGCGCCGCCGGCACTGGCATCTGCGACATCGATCTTTCACGCGTCCGCTTCGCCGGCGCCAGTGCGAGCAGCACGACCGATTCAGGGCCGGCCACCGATTTCCTGTTGCGCCGGCCCTACATCGAATTCGCCGTCAAGAATGCGGGCACGGCGGCATCGCGCGAGCTCTCCGGCTTCCGTGTCGGCGCCGTCGAGACGCTGGGCATGCTCTCCATCGGCGAGAACCCGAACATCAACGATCTCAACGACGACGCCGGCATCCAGCGCCTCACCGGCTTCATGACGGCCACGCTGACCAACACCCGTCTCACGGACGTGGGCGTCACCACGTTCGGCGCCTGCTGCGTTGTCGGCCCGACCACCGCCACAGTGTCCTCGCACACCCAGGCCGTCACCCTGCGGCGCAGCACGACGGCCACGTTCAGCCGGATGACAGCCACCGCGTCCGGCATCACGCTGAACAACGTCTGGCTGAACAACGAGCCGCTGGACAACGTGCACAACATCCTCGTGGCCGGCAATGCCACGGGCACCACGCCGACCCGCGATTTCTACATCTCCAACCAGAAAGAAACCCTGGCCTGGCAATCCATCAGCACGGGTTTGTTCAACGGCTGCATCAACACCACCAAGGATGGCTGCGTGGCCATCCCGGCCGCCGAGAAAGGCTGGTGGATGTATCTGCCCCAGGTGCAGCTGCCCAACATCACGTCCAACCAGACCGTGCGCGTCAGCACGCTGGAGGCGGTGGGCGGCATCTTCGGCGGGCAGGTGGACATCAATCCCGTGGACCTGCAGCAGCTGCCGGTCGACAACTGCTACGGCAACCTCAGGTTCTGCTGACCGGGAGAACGACATGGTTCGCGTGCGCATGCTGGCTTCACTCTGCCTCGGCCTGATGGCGGCGGCGACGCAGGCGCTCGAACGCCTGGACGATGTCGCGCTGGCCGAAGTCAGCGGCCAGGATGGCGTCGATCTCTCGTTGCAGACGTCGCTGGTGGGCGCGGCCAGTGTGGGCTGGTTCGACGGCACGGCGGCGGAATACAGCGCGGGCACGGCGCAGGGCCTGCGCTACGAAGGGGTGCGGATCACGCCGGTGAATACCGGCATCCCCCTGTTCACAATGCGCCAGGACGTGTCTGGCGGCGCCCTGCCGTTCCTGCAGCTCGAGACCGCGGTCAATCCGTTCCGCCTGGCCACCTCCGCCGTGCGTCTGCACAGCAGCGCGGCGCCGGCCACGAGCACCTTCGGCCTGTATGCCTTCGACACCACGCTGCCGACCCGCCTCACCTTCGCCAACAGCCGCGGCCTCTTCGACGGCAGCAACAGCGTGGGCCTGCTCACCTTCGACATGCAGAACGCCAACATGTACCTGGCCCAGCCGCGCTGCCTGCATGCCAGTTGCGGCGTGCTGGGGGCGGGCTCCGGTGGCGTCGTGCCGAACGGCACGCTGAGCGTGGGCGGTGCCGGCGACTACAACGTGCTGGTCTTCGACGACCTCACGCTGAAGGGGCAGGCCAGCGGCCGCTTCACCCTGAGCACCACGAACGGCTTGCAGTTCCTCGGCACGCTCTCGCTGCCGCGCATTTCGGCCAGCCGGGGCGGCTTCCAGACCAATCTCGGCGTGCTGGCCAATGTCGATTTCGCGGGCGGCGGCAGCAGTACCTTCAACTTCGCCGATGTCGCCGGCACGCCTGCCAACCATTACCGCTTCGGTTTTTCCGGCGACCTGATGAATGTGGACCTGCGCCTGGTGGGGCACCCGGGCACCGGCATCGGCACCGGGCTGGGGACGACCGGCCTGCGCCTGTCGCCCCGCGTCGAGTTCGCCCGGGCCTCGGAAGCCAGTCCGTTCGTACTGGAGCTGGGTGAGCCGGGCGGTTCGGCCGTCCGCTTCAGCAACTGGGCTGCACTCGACAACGGCGCGGCCGCGGCGCCGGGCCGCGCCTGGTTCAACCTGGGCGACATCTACCTCAATCTTCTCGCGCCCTCGACCGGCGGCCTCTCCGACTTCACCACGCCGGTCTTCAACAGCTTCACCGGCTCCGCCTTCGGCGCAACGCCGACGCCGGCCTCTTCCGCCTTCGCGATGGGCATCCGGAACTTCGAGCTGCAGGGTGGCGCCCGCACCATCGGCTTCTACACGACCGATACCGGCGTCCAGCTCGGCACGAACCAGACCTGGGCCCTCATGCCGACCTTCCACGACCTGAAGGCCAACCTGATGGCCTATCCCAGCGGGCATCCCGGCACCGTCATGCCGGCGCAGGCGCGCCACGGCATGGGCTTCGACCTCAAGATCGAGACCACGGGCAAGGACACCGCCTTCGGCACTCCGGGCACCCGGGGCACGCACCTGATCGTGGCGGATACCTCGGCCAACAAGTACGTCGGCTTCCGCAACATCGATTCGCGCTATGCCTTCCTCGGCAGCCAGCTCTACGTGGTGGATCCGTCGCTGGATTATGCGGCCGGCTCGGGCCTGGACGTCGCCGGCCTGCGCTTCACCTCGAACAGCATGAGCTTTGACATCCGCGCCGACTTCGCCATCGGCGACCTGCCCGACGGTACGGCCGCACGGCAGATGCGCGACGACGACGCCGTGGCCGGCATGCGCTGGAAGTTCGGTGGCGACTTC
Source organism: Moraxellaceae bacterium (assembly GCA_021156385.1). Classification (GTDB taxonomy): domain Bacteria; phylum Pseudomonadota; class Gammaproteobacteria; order Pseudomonadales; family Moraxellaceae; genus UBA2031. Next base: position 5,312 of record JAJNDL010000108.1, read on the forward strand.
AGCTTCACCTTCTCGCCGGCCCCGGCCGGGCAGTCGTACATCGGCCTGAGCTCGGCGCTGAACGCGACGAATCCTGCCCTCAACGGCGTCTACATCGTGGAGCCGGTGGACGGCACGCGCATCGAGTGGATCAACGCCACCGGCCGCCTGAACCTGCTGGCGCAGCATGTGCAGGATGCCGACTACAGCGATGCCAGCCGCATCGACATGGGAATGGGCGCCTCCTCCCAGCCGGGCAATGTGCAGCGTCCCTTCGTGACCTTCGCCACCGCCTACGAGCTGGCGCCCGGCACGGCCAAGACCGAGGCGATCCGCATCGGCCAGCTCAACCTGTACCGGCCGCCAATAACGCACCCGGCCTTCACCGGCGCCGCTGCCTGCGGCGGTCCCTGCTACCGGGAAGGGGTGGACTGGAAGCCCGGCTTCGGCCTCAACGGCACGGTCGATGGCACGGGCGGCACTGGCCGCTACTACACGCTGGGGGAAATGGTGATCTCCGGCGGCCGCTTCTACGGCCAGGTCGACCTGAAGGTGCAGTGAGCGGC
>JAJNDL010000109.1 GCA_021156385.1 Moraxellaceae bacterium
CACGATCAGGCGACGGCGGTGCTCCTGCAGGCTGGACGCACGATTGAAATACGCCAGCAGATCCATGATGGGGAGCAGGCGCCCGCGCACGTTGGCAATGCCCTTCATCCACGGTTTGACGCCGGGGACGTGCGTGTATCGCGGCACCGCGAGGACTTCCGCGACCTCGCCCATGGCAGCCAGGTAATTCTGGCCATCAAGCGTGAAGCCGACCCCGCTCCAGTATTCGACGGCCTGGCCGCCGGCCGGCAGGCCCACGGCACGCTGCTTGGAGCGCTCGGCAATTTCAAGAAGCTTGATGAAACCCTTGGCCGCCATGATGCCTGCTTATACGTATCTGCTTATTTGCCGGGAATCAGGCCGGCGATGACCTGCATCAGCTGTTCTTCATCGATGGGCTTGGTGAGGTAATCACGGGCGCCCTGTCGCTTGCCCCAGACCCGGTCGGTTTCCTGGTCCTTGGTCGTCACGATGACGATGGGGATGTGCGCGGTCTCGGCGTCCTTGGTGAGCTGGCGGGTGGCCTGGAACCCGTTGAGGCCCGGCATCACCACGTCCATCAGCACGAGATCAGGCTGCTCGGCGCGGGCCACGGCTACGCCGTCGGCGCCGTTCGCGGCCTCCAGCACCTGGTGCCCGTGCTTTTCGAGAATTTCACGGAAGCGGTAGGTTTCCGTGGGGGAGTCATCAACGATCAGGATACGTGCCATGGCTCACCCCCTCAGGCTTTGACGTGCTGGCGGATCGTGCCCAGCAGCTCTTCCTTGCTGAAGGGCTTGGTCAGGTACTCGTCCGACCCCACGATGCGACCCTTCGCTTTGTCGAACAGGCCGTCCTTGGAGGACAGCATGATGACGGGCGTGGACTTGAACGCCGAGTTGTTCTTGATCAGCGCACAGGTCTGATAGCCGTCCAGGCGCGGCATCATGATGTCGACGAAGATGATGTCGGGGTTGGAATCGGCGATCTTGGAGAGCGCATCGAAGCCGTCGGTGGCAGTGATGACCGTGCAACCGGCCTTCTGCAGCAGGGTTTCGGCGGTGCGACGAATCGTTTTGGAGTCGTCGATCACCATGACTTTCAAACCGTCAAAATTCTCTTCTGACATTGGAGCAGCCTTCTTATTCGGGGTGAGGCGTTCGGAAAGTCTGTTCGGGCCTGAAAAAAAGCCGGACAGTCGACCTTCCGCCGCCTAGGAAGCAGGGACAGGTCCGCCACGTTTTAACACAGTTTCACAGGGGCGGCTACATGAAGAGAGAGCAAAAAACCCTGCCACGAATCAAGCCGCAACAAGGGTTTAGCGTAATTTTCTGACGAGATACTGCAAGTTGGGCATGAACGGCAGATCCCGGCCTTTTCCGCCTCAGAATCCCAGCAGGGCATCCCTAAGAAGTTGCAGTCCGGCCAGCACCGTCAGCACTTCGAAGGCACGCTTGATCAGCCGGTTGCCCTTGAGCAGGGCCCAGTGGGCACCGATGTAGCCCCCCAGCAGGGAGCCGGCCAGCAGGGCCGGCAGCCAATCCCAGCGCACCGGCGCCTGCACCGACAGCATCAGGGCGCCGAGGCCGTTCCAGAACAGCCCGACCAGGACCAGTGTGTAGGAAACAGCGCGGGTGTAGTCCAGGCCGAACCAGCGCACGAGCCAGAGGGTGACGAAGAGCCCGGTACCCGACGTCAGCGACCCGTTCAGGATGCCGATCAGGAAGATGCCCGCGCCGCCCAGCAGCAATCCACGGCGGTCACGATTCAGGCGCTGGCTGTCCTGGCCCAGCTGCGGACTCCGCCATGAATAAATGCCGAGCCCCAGGGTCAGCAGCCCCAGCGCCAGCTCGGCCCAGGCATCGGGAATGGCAAGGATGAGCTGCGTACCGAGCAGCACGCCGGGCAGTCCCCAGGCGAGCACGAGCAGCGCGAAGCGCCAGCGGAAGCCGCCCTCGCGGATATGGCGCACCGTTGCCCCGACGCCGAGAGCCACGCTCGCGATCTTGTGCGTGGCCAGGGCCACCGGAAAGGCCAGGCCCATGACGAGCAGCGCCGGCAATTGCAGGAGACCGGCGCCACCGCCGGCGAGCGCCGACAGCGTATTGGCCAGCAGCGCCACCAGAAACAAAACCATGATGTCTGCCACTGTCGGCTCCGCCTGACGTCCCTTAGAATGGGCGGCGATTATAGAAGAGCCGCATTACGGCCCGGTGGAGAATCTCATGCTGAAGAAAATTGCCCTCCTGCTCGCCCTTTCCCTGGGGACACCCTTTTCCCTTGCCGCAGATGATGGCGAGGCGAAGGCGCGCTGGTTCCGCTATTACGACGATCGCGGCCAACCGAACGTCACCGACACGGTGACACCCGAGCATGTCTCGCGCGGCTACGAAGAACTCACCGCCAAGTTCAGCCTGATCCGCAAAGTGCCGCCGCAGAAGCCGCTCACTGCCGCCGAGCTTGCCGCCGCCAAGGCCAAGCGCGAACAGGAAGCGCGGCAGGTCAAGGAAGACAAGCAACTCCGCCGCCTTTACTCCAGCCCGCAGGATGCCGAGAAGGCCCGCAACCGTCAGCTTGATGCGCTGCAGCTGCGCATCGACTTCAGCAGCAACTCGCTGGCCAACCTGCGCCAGCGTCGTGCGGAGGAGGCGCAGCGCGCCGCGGTGTTCGAACGCCAGGGCAAACCGGTGCCGGCTGACCTGAAGGAAAGCATCGCCGCCTATGATCGCCAGATCCAGAATGCGCAGAAGGAAATCAATGCCCGCAAGGCCGAGCAGGAAAAGGTGCGTGCCGAGTATGCTCCCATCATCCAGCGCCTGCAGGAACTCACCGGCAAGCCTGCCTCCACGCCAGCCGCCGCAGCGGGTAATGCCGCACCTGCAACTGCAAAGCCCTAAGTATCGGGCAATAAAAAAGCCGGCATCTGCCGGCTTTTTTATTGCCTGCAACCTGGCGGTTTCAACGCTTCAGTTCGCGAAACAGCTGGCCGGCCAGGAAGCTCCACTGCGCCTCCCATGTCTCCGTCGGCTTGCGACGAAAGCTCGAGCGCACGTATTGGCTGACATGACCCTCCACCAGCACCAGCATCATGTTCGCGGCAGCCGCACTGGTGATGACCGTACCCAGCGAATGCTTCAGCTCGGCGTCGCGCAATACCTGGCGCAACTGCGTCTCGAGCCGGTCGAAGAGCTGGGCAATGCGTGCCTGCAGGCGCTCATGCTCGCCAGTGAGCGCATCGCCGTTCAGGATGCGCGTGATGCCGGGATTGCGCTCGGCGAAGACCAGCAGCAGCGTGAGAATCTTTTCACAGCGACTGCGTGCATCCTCATCTTCCTGCAGGATGGCGGTCACGCGCGAAAACACCACCTCCTCCACGAACTCGATCAGGCCCTCGAACATCTTGGCCTTGCTCGGGAAGTGCCGGTACAGCGCGGCCTCGGTCACGCCCACTTCCTTGGCGAGCGCCGCCGTGGTGATGCGAGCGCCCGGCTGACTCTCCAGCATGGCGGCGAGCGCCTGCAGGATATGGTCGCGGCGTGAAACCTTGTTCTCGGCAGCCGTCATGCTTGCCTCCTCCTGACCTGTTCAGGCCTGACGCTTCTTTTTGATTTTCTTGTTGGTAATCAGCGTGCCCATGCCGGCGTCGGTAAAGACCTCCAGCAGTGTGGCGTGCGGCATGCGACCATCGATGATGTGGGCGCTGGTGACCCCGCCCTTCACGGCCTCCAGTGCACAACCCACTTTGGGCAGCATGCCGCCGTAGATCGTGCCATCGGCGATCAGTTCGTCCACGTTCTGCGTGCTGAGGCCGGTCAGTACGTTCTTGTTCTTGTCCATGACACCGGGAATGTTGGTGAGCAGGATGAGTTTCTCTGCCTTCAGCGCCTCCGCCACCTTGCCGGCCACGAGGTCGGCATTGATGTTGTAGGAGGCACCATCATCGCCCACCCCGACCGGGGCGATCACCGGGATGAAGTCCGAGCCGATCACCATGTCCAGCACATCGCACTTGATACCGGCCACTTCACCGACCTGACCGATGTCCACCTGTTCGGCCTCGCCCTTCTCGTTGGTGCGCGACAGCAGCATCTTCTTCGCGCGGATCAGGTTGCCGTCCTTGCCGGTAAGGCCGACAGCCTTGCCGCCGTTCTGGTTGATGAGGTTGACGATGGACTTGTTGACGAGGCCGCCCAGCACCATCTCCACCACATCCATGGTCTCGGCATCGGTAACGCGCATGCCGTCGATGAATTTCGAGTCCTTGCCGATCTTCGTCAGCATGTCGCCGATCTGCGGGCCGCCGCCGTGCACGACGACGGGATTCAGGCCCACGGTCTTCAGCAGCACGATGTCGCGTGCGAAGGAATTCTCCAGCTCCGGTTCCGTCATGGCATTGCCGCCGTACTTCACCACGATGGTCTTGCCGTGGAAGCGCTGGATATACGGCAGGGACTCGGTCAGAACCTCGACAATCTTCAGGGCGGACTCACGCGGCAACGCCATCTTTTTTCATACTCGTCGTCAGAAGGGAATTTCCAGCGTCGCATCCACACTGCTCAGCAAGGTCCTGAACTTGGCCTGTACCTCGGCCAGTGCCTCGGGCGTCCTGCCCTCGAAACGGGCGACCAGGCAGGGCGTGGTGTTGGAGGCGCGGATCAGCCCCCAGCCCTCGGCGAATTCCACGCGCACGCCATCGATGGTGATGACATTGGCATCGGGGAAGCTGGCCTGGTCCTGCAGTTCCGCCATGAACGCGAACTTGCGCTCGTCAGGAACGGCGATGTTGATTTCCGGCGTCGACGGGTTCTCCGGAAACTCGGCAAACACGTCATCGGAGCTGCCGTTTTCCAGCGAAAGGATTTCCAGCAGCCGGGCCGCGGAGTAAAGCGCATCGTCGAAGCCAAACCAGCGGTCGTTGAAAAAGATGTGTCCGCTCATCTCGCCGGCCAGCGCTGCGCCGGTCTCCTTCAGCTTCGCCTTGATGAAGGAGTGGCCGGTCTTGCACATGACCGGACGACCGCCATGCTGGGTGATCAGCGCCGGCAGGTCACGCGTGCACTTCACGTCGAAAATGATGTCGGCGCCAGGGTTGGTTGTCAGTACATGTTTGGCGTAGAGCATCATCAGGCGGTCCGGATAGATGTTCTTGCCACTTGCCGTGACCACGCCGACGCGGTCGCCATCGCCATCGAACGCGATGCCGATGTCGGCATTGTTGGCTGCCACCGCTGCGACCAGGTCCTCGAGGTTCTTGGGCTTGCTCGGGTCGGGATGATGATTGGGGAAGGTGCCGTCGACGTCGCAGTAGAGCTGTGTGACGGTGCAGCCGATGGCCTCGAGCGTGCGTACGCCGATCGGGCCCGCCACACCGTTGCCGCCATCCACCACGATGTGCAGCGGCCTCGCCAGGGCGATATCGCCACTGACCCGGTCGACGTAGTCCTCGGCGACATTCACCTGGCGCAGCCCTCCCTCGCCGGCCGTGAAATCACTGCGCTCTATGCGTTCACGCAGCGCCTGGATTTCGTCCCCTGCCAGCGTGTCGCCTGCCAGCATGATCTTGAAGCCA
>JAJNDL010000110.1 GCA_021156385.1 Moraxellaceae bacterium
AAGGTGCGCTTGATGAAAGGATCGAGGCGGTTGTTGAGGCCCGTATCGATTTTCTCGACCCGGCCGCGAAGTGCCGGCAGGAAAGCGCTGAACACCACCTGGTCGCCCACGCCCTGCTCTGCCAGTACCAGCAGGCGCTTGATCGGCGTCTTGCCATCCCATTCGGGCACCGGCAGCTGCAGGGGCTTGTTGTTGAAGGTGATGGATTGCCAACGATACTGATACTTCCGGAAGCCTTCGGCGAACTTCTCCGACTTCATCAGGAAGATCGAATACTCGTAGTGGATCTCGATGTCGTTCGGAAAGGTTCGCAGGGCGTCTTCATAGAATTTCGCGGCCTTCGCGAGATCTTCCTTCTTCTGGTAGATGCCGGCCATGTCGCGATAAAGGATCGGCGTGCGCAAGCCGGCCGCGAAGGCGCGCTCGTAATAAGCGAGGGCCTCGTCAAATTTTTCCTGGCGGTTGTAAGCAGTGCCGAGGTTGTTGAAGAGCGACTTCTTGTCGATGCCGGGGTGCGCTTCGAGAGGCTTGAGCAGGCGCAGGGCTTCGTCGTAATGACCCTGCTCGATCGCCAGGATGCCGCAGATGTTCTGCAATTCCTTCGACTGCTGCATCAGCGAGGGCGGAATCACCTTCGCGACCTTGCCGGCATTATCAAACTCGCTCAGCTCGATGAGCATGACGATCAGGCCGCGATAGGCCGCCCCGTTCATGGGGAAGAGGCGGAGGGCTTGCTGGTATGCGTTGACGGCTTCCTGGAAGCGGCGCTCCCCCTTCAGCTTGTCGGCCTTGGCCACGCTCAATACCGACTTCTGCAGATTGGGATTCGGGCCGACTTGGGCAAAGGGTTCCATAGAACCTACCACGCGAAAATAGTTATTGAATTACGGACTTGTAGTTATCTAGGTCGAGCGCCGGAGGATAACAAAGGCCTCTGACCCTGTCAGGTCGCTGGTGCTGGCTAAAAGCCCGCTGGTACCCCGCATAAAGCAGGAAATTCAGTGGATTTTGGCAGGGCGGACCGGGGCAATTGCAGACGGGCTCGCCTGGCAGGCAGTCCGGTCCGGATATGTCAGTCGCCCTTTGGCTGCAAGGCCTCGCCCTCGAAGTGAATGCCGGCCCAGCCGTCACGCAGGAAGCGGCGGATATTGGCATGGTCGCTGCCTCCGGGATGCTTGAGCACGTCGTCACGGTAGAAGCGTCCGAACAGCTTCACGGTGTCAGCCTCGGACAGTCCCTTGAGCCGGGCCAGCGCAAACAGTCGGCAGGACCCTTCGTTCTTGCCGGCCTCGTTGATGACCGGATCGGCGCCCAAGCCATTGCTGAAGCGGGTGGGTGTGTAGTCGTAGTGCTCGTTGAGGTAGGCGATCACGTCCTCGAAGTCGGCGGTGCCCTGGTCGAGGCGATCCAGCAAGGTGGAGAAGATCATCGGCAAGCTCCTGTTGGCCGTGCGCATGCTAGGCAGCCACAGGAATTAATGCCAGCGGGCCGGCACTGGCAAGGCTGAAGGTGGCGGGTGAAGCCGGGGCAGACGTGGGGCTCAGTGACGATGCTGGGCGCGTGCCTGGCGGCGGAGCTCTTCCTCGATCATGTGCAGGAGCTTGACCGTCTGCTCCACGGTGTCTGCCTCGGCCCTGTCTTCGCTCGACAGGTCGCGTTGCATGGCCTCGAGTTGCAGGATCTGCTTGTGCAGGCTCTTCGGGTCGAGGTTCTTGAGGACGACGGTGTTCGGAAGCATGGTCGGCTACCTCTTGGCTGGGCCATTTCGGTATAGCCCAGCCATAACGCTCCTGCCAGCAGGCGCGACCGTCGGGCTAGTTTCCCGTGACCTGCAGCACGACTTTGCCAATGTTGAGGTTGGCCGCTACCCGGGCATGGGCGGCCTCTGCCTCGGTCCAGGGAAAGACGCTGTCGATGACCGGGGCCAGTGCTCCTTGGCTGAAGTGAGGCCAGACCTGCATGCCAAGCGAGCCGATCAGCTCTGCCTTGTCCCCGGCCGAACGGCTGCGCAGCGTCGAGCCGATGATCCGCAGGCGGCGGACCAGGATCCGGCCGAGATCCAGCGATGCCTCGCGACCGCCCATGAAACCGATCAGCACCAGCCGGCCATTGTCCCGCAGCAGCGCCAGGTGCTCTGCCAGGCAGTCTCCGGCCACCGGATCGAGGATCACATCCACGCCCTCCGGCTTGAGCAGGCTGGCAAGCGACTGCTGTCCCCGGACTACCCCGCCCTTCGCTCCGAGTTCGAGACACCGTGCAAGCTTCCCGGTTGTGCCGACGCTGACAAAGCAAGGGTTGCCCATGACGCGGCAGAGCTGGATGGCGGCAGTGCCGACGCCGCTCGCCCCGGCCGGGAGCAGCACCCGTTCGCCGGGCTGCAGCCGGGCCTCCTGGTAAAGGTTGAGCCAGGCCGTGGCAAAAGCCTCCGGCAGCGCCGCGGCCTCTGCAAACGAATAGCCCGGCGGGATGGGCAGGCAATGACGGGCGTCGATGCTGACGTACTCGCCATAGCCGCCCCCGGCGAGCAATGCGCAGACCTGGTCGCCCTCCTGCCACTCGCTGACCCCCGGACCGCAGGCCACGACGACACCGGCGCATTCCAGGCCGAGGATTTCGCTGGCACCCGGCGGCGGCGGATAGAGACCCTGCCGCTGCAGGAGATCGGCACGATTCACGGCAGTGGCATGGACGCGCAGCAGGACTTCGCCATCCGAAAGTGCCGGACAGGGAACACGGGCCAGACCCAGGCGCCCGTTCTTGTCCGGCAAGCATGCATCCATCAGGAGTTTGTCTGTCATAGGCAAAGGCTAGGCGCTTTCTGCACCCTCAGAAAGAAGAGGTTGGAAGCCCGGCCGTATTTTCGGGTTTTGCGCCACGGATTTCCCACGTCAGGCCTAGGCAGATACGGTGGAAGCCGAGGACTCCGCCCGTCATCATGAGATTGCCGATCCGGCTTTGGGAGCGCGCACTGAGGCGCTACAATCCTGCGACTTTTTTACTAATCAGGTTCCTGCCATGACCGCCATGCCCACCTTTGACGCTGCCGAGTACGAGCTTTTCCGTGACAACGTCCGCCGCTTCCTCGAGAAGGAGATCGTTCCCTTCTACGAGAAGTGGGAGAAAGAGAGCTGGATGCCGCGCGAGATCTGGAACAAGCTGGGCGAGAACGGCCTGCTGTGCGTCGACCAGAGCGAAGAACATGGCGGGGCCGGCGTGCCTTTCCAGTTCTCCATGCTGATCCTCGAGGAAATGGCACGTGCTGGTCTGGCCTCGCTGGGCACGGGCGTATCCGTGCACTCCGATATCGTTGCTCCGTACGTCCAGCACATCGGTACGGAAGAGCAGCGCGCCTACTGGATTCCCAAGCTCGCCTCGGGCGAGTGCGTGGGGGGCATCGGCATGACCGAGCCCGGTGCCGGCTCCGACCTCGCCAACATCCGCACCACGGCCATCAAGCAGGGCGACCACTATGTCCTGAACGGCTCCAAGACCTTCATCTCCAACGGCCAGCACGCCGGCCTCATCGTACTTGCCGCGAAGACCGACCCGAGCGCGGGCGCCAAGGGTGTGTCGCTCTTCCTCGTGGATACCTCGCTGCCCGGCTTCGCCAAAGGCCGCAACCTCGAGAAGATCGGCCTGCACTCGCAGGACACCTCCGAACTCTTTTTCGACAACGTCAAGCTGCCGCTCAATGCGCTGCTGGGCGAGGAAGGCAAGGGTTTTGCCTACATGATGCAGGAACTTCCGCGTGAGCGCCTGAACATCGCGGTGCTCGGTGTCTATGCTGCGGAAGGTGTACTCGACAGGACTGTCCAGTACGTGACCGAGCGCAAGGCTTTCGGTGCTCCGCTGGCGCAGCTGCAGAACACCCGTTTCACGCTGGCGCAGTGCAAGACCGATATCGAATGCAACAAGGCCTTCCTCAACCAGTGCGTCGAGCGTTACACGCAGGGCAAGCTCGATGTGCCGACGGCGGCCATGATCAAGCTGAGCACCACCGACCTGCAGGGCCGCGTGGCGGATGCCTGCCTGCAAATGCACGGTGGCTACGGCTATATGGTCGAGTATCCGGTGTCGCGCGCCTGGGTGGATGCGCGTATCCAGCGCATCTATGGCGGCGCCAATGAAGTCATGAAGGAAATCATTGCCCGTTCTTTGGTGGGCCGCTGATTTCCAGTGACCGAAAGAAATAAAAAAGCGGGCTCCGGCCCGCTTTTTTATTGTCTGGATCGGCCCTGCGGCGTCATCAGCCTGAAGATTTCACGAGCCTGGCGTAGTAAAAACCATCGCTGGGCCCGGGAAAGAGCTGGCGTCCCCGAGGCCGGGCCTCGCCCCAATCCGCCGCGATCGTTGCTTCCTGCGCGTCACCGGAGTCGGCCAGGAAGGTGGCAATCTGGCTTTCATTCTCCGCCTTCAGGATGGAGCAGGTGGCGTAGAGCATTTCGCCACCCGGTGCCAGCAACGGCCAGAGTGCTTTCAGCAGGCGCGACTGCTGTTTCACTGTTTGTGCCACATCGCTCTGGCGGCGCAGCAGCTTGATGTCGGGGTGGCGGCGAATCACACCCGTCGCCGTGCAGGGCGCATCAAGCAGGATGCGGTCGAAGGGCTTTCCATCCCACCATGACTCTGGTGAAGCGGCATCGGCGGCTACGACAGACGCACCGCTCAACCTCAGTCGCTGCAGGTTCTCGTCGATACGGGTGCAGCGCTCCGGCGAGATATCCAGGGCGAGGAGAGAAAGGTCTGCCGTGTGCTCCAGAAGGTGGGCTGTCTTGCCTCCCGGTGCAGCGCAGGCATCCAGGACCCGCATGCCGGGCCGGCAGTCGAGCAGGCCTGCGCATAATTGCGCCGCTTCGTCCTGGACCGAGACCAAGCCATCGGCAAAGCCGGGGAGACTGCGGACATCTCCTGCGAAGGTTGCATAGAGGCCGGCATCGCTGAACTGGCAGCTCGAGGCTTCGATCTCACGCTCCCGCAGCATGGCCAGGTAGTCGTGGCGCGAGCAAAGCCGCTGGTTGACCCGCAACGTCAGCGGCCCTTCCTGATTGCCGGCAGCCATGATCGCCGCTGCCTGCTGATCGCCCCAGTCGATTGTCAGTGCCTGCCTGAGCCATTCGGGATGCGCATGTGCGGCGGGTTCGGCTTGTCGCTCCAGGTCGTCCCTTTCGCGCAGATAGCGTCGCAACACGGCATTGATGAGGCCGGTTGCGCGCTCCTGGCGGAGCGCACGTGCTGCGTTCACGGTTTCACTGAGCGCGGCATGATCCGGAATGCGCAGCTCGCGCAACTGCGCCACACCAATAAGCAGAAGCGCCTCGACGGGCGCGGGCGGCACTTTCTGCAGCAGGGGCTTCAGCAGAGCGCGGTAATGCCAGGCGTGGCGGCAGGCGGTGAACACCAGGGCCTGTACCAAGCCCCGGTCAGCTGGCGCAGCCAGGGCAATCGCGGGAGGCAGGGTGTCACTGAGCGACTCCTTGCCTGACAAGACCGGTGCCAGAGCGCGGGCAGCGAGTGCGCGGGCATTGCTGCCT